>JBEBCX010000001.1:0-18307 GCA_041157425.1 Cyanobacteriota bacterium
CACCTTCTTGGCCACGAAGCCACCGATGGAGCGCACCCGCCGATCGGTCTGCAGGGCGGAGCGGCTCACGTTGAGCGGAATGTCGGGGGAGTCGATCACACCGCGCAGGGGCAGCAGGTAGCGGGGTACCACCTCCTTGATCGAGTCGCTCACGAACACCTGGTTGCAGTAGAGCTTGATCTCGCCTTTCTCCCAGTCGGCACGGCCGCTGGCCTTGGGGAAGTAGAGGATCCCCTGCAGGTTGTAGGGGTAATCGGTGTTGAGGTGCACCCACAGCAGCGGATCCCCCTGGAACGGGTAGAGGTAGCGGTAGAGCTCGATGTAGTCGTCGTCGGTGAGATCCCGGGGGCTCTTGCGCCAGGGGGCCTCCCGCTTGTTCACGGTTTCCCCCTCCAGCTGCACCTCCACCGGCATGAAGTCGCAGTAGGTGGTGATCAGCGTGCGGATGCGCGCCGGCTCGATGTACTCGAGCTCCTCCTCCATCAGGTGAAGCACCACATCGGTGCCGGGTTCGCTGCGCTCGGCACCCTCCAGGCTGAAGTTGGGGGAGCCATCGCAGCTCCAGCGCACCGCCTCGCTGCCGTCACGGGCGCTCAGGGTCACCAGCTCCACCTGCTTGGCCACCATGAAGCTGGAGTAGAAGCCCAGGCCGAAGTGGCCGATGATCGCGTCGTTCTCCTGCTTGTACTTCTCCAGGAAGTCTTCGGCGCTGGAGAAGGCCACCTGGTTGATGTAGCGCTTGACCTCATCGGCAGTCATGCCGATGCCGTTGTCGGAAATGGTGAGGGTCTTGGCGTCGCGGTCGATGCGGATGCGGATCTGGCCTTCGCTGCCCTCAGCGCAGTCGCCGGCCATGGCGGCCATGCGGCGCTTGCTGATGGCATCCACGCCATTGCTCACCAGCTCCCGCAGGAACACCTCATGGCCGCTGTACACGGCCTTCTTGATGATCGGGAAGATGTTCTCGGTGTGGATCTGGATCTGGCCCTGTTCCGCCTGCAGCACCACCGGTCTCAAAGCAACGTGATTCCCAGATTCCCCCGCGGTGGTCGGCAGCGCCAAGGGGCTGCCATGGGCAGGTAACCGTCCCTCATCCACTGTTGAGGCCCGGGGCTGGCGTTAGCGGCTGGCGGCCCCTTGGTTCTGAAAATCCCGGTTCAACAAAAAGAACAGCTGCTCCGGATGCCGGTAGTGCTGCGGCATGCAGTCGTGCAGGGTGGAGAGCCGGCTCCACGCCACGGTGCGGCTGGCCTTCTCCAGTGCGACGCCATCGCGCACAAGAATCCTCAAGGCCCTGCAGTACAACGCATAACTCGCTTCCAGCTCGGGGAGGGAGAGGGTTTGCGTGAAGGTTGGTGTGCCCATGCCTCCTGGTTCAACGGTCCCGGAATGTCCCTGACAATCCCGCCCCAGCCCGGCCCGGCTCAACCCCCATATGGGATCAACTGACCTGGGTGGTGTGCCGTCGCCGCGGCCTGTGGTCGCAACAAAAAACCCGGGGTGTCCAGTCCCCGGGTCAGCTGTTCAGTCCGCAGTCAGCCTCGGGCTGCCGCCATCACCTTCACAATCCCCGGATGGGGACGATTGCCGGATGCGCCTGACTGGGGCGCTCCCCATCACAGACGCTGCAACACCACCTGGGTGGAGTCGAGCCAGGCGCCGCTGGCATCGAAACGCCGGATCAACCGCTCGAGCCGGTTGGGCCCGCTGAGCCAGCCGGCCTCCACCGCAAACGCCCCCCGGTGGCTCACCTGCTCCGGGCTGAGGTGGTAGCCGCCGTCGGGTAGGAGGGTGAACCGCTGCGGGTCCGGCATCCGGGCCGTGCTCACCGCTTTGGCGTTGTCGCCGCTGGCCTCCAGGCCACCCTCGAGACTTCCCTCCAGGGTGTCGCTGCCGAGCTGGCTGCGCCACTGCACGCCGCCGGATTGGGGGCTCAGCTCCAGCGATGCGGCCAGGGTCTCCGGCTCCGGCCAGTCGGCGGTGATCCGTTGGGCCTCACCTCCCCAGCGGCCGATCAGCTGGTGCAGGTGCAGGGGCGGGCACTCGGGTTGGTCCGTGCCACTCCGCCACTCGCGGATCAGCACCAGCTGGTCAAACCGGCCATCGTCCTGGTGGAGCTGCACCAGGCGGTGGCGCCGGTCGCCATCGATGAAGCCGAACTCACCGCCGAACACCGTTCCAGGCGCCACTTGCAGGGTGCCCTTGCAGAAGCTGCCGGAGCTGAAAAACACCACCTGGCGCCCGAGGCTGCGGTAGTCCTGACGGTTGTCCCGGATGGGGGTGCCTCCGCGATCGCCAGCGGCGTAGCGACACAGGCGGAAGTGCACCAGACGCTCCTCCGCCCCCTGCTCAAGGCTCAAGATGGAGTCGGTGCTCTCCAGCTCCTTGGCATCACGGTCGATGCCGGTGAAGGTGCCCCGCCATTCGCCGAGGTTGCACAGAAAGTTGTCCCACTGGCTGGCCATGGTGGAGGGATTCGGCGATTCGGGGCCTGGGGTTCAGCTGCGCTTCTGCAGGGAGGGTTGTTCCTCCGGAAGGATGGCTCCCGCCACGGGGCACACCTGCAGGCAGATGCCGCAGTCGATGCAGGTGTCGAAGTCGATCCAGTAGTAGGGGGTGCCTTTGGCGTTGGCCCCCTGGCCCGGCTGGATGCAAGCCACCGGGCAGGCGTCCACGCAATCAGCCACCCCTTCGCAGATGTCGGTGACGATCGTGTGGGCCATGGATCCGGTGTTCTCGTGGCTGGATCCTAGGCAGCGCCTTGGATCCAGCGGGCTTCGCTGCAGTGGCGCTGGCGGGCGATGGCGTCAGCTTCAGCGGCGCTGCCGCAGGGCCCGTGGAGCAGCTCCGCCGCTTGGCCCTCTCCGTGCAGGTGTTCCAGCAGATCCAGTGCCGGGCCCAGGTCGGCCGGGGTGGCCCAGGCCACCAACACCCGCCCCTGGGGGATCGGTGCGCTGGCTTCGGTGCCCAGCAGCTCCCGCACCGCCTCCACATCCACCCCGAAGCCGAGACCGGTGGCCGGCCCCCCAAACCGGCTCACCAGCGTGTCGTAGCGGCCACCACTGGCGATGGCCACCGGCACCTCAGCCCCCCGGCACACCAGCTTCAGCACCAGGCCGTCGTAGAGGTCGAAGTGGGGTTGGAAGCTGGGGTCGAGCTGCAGCTTCACCCCCTGCCGTGCGGCCATGGGGGCCAACCGTTCGAGGGTCTGGGCCAGCTGGTCCAACACCGGTGTCGGGCCCAACCATTGCTCCAGTTGGTAGAGCACCGGCTCCACATCCCCGCGCAGGCGCATCAGCCCCTGCAGGGTCTGGAGCTGGTGGCCGGGGAGGTCCAGCTGCTTCAGGGCGAGGGGGTCGTAGTGGATCAGGGCCTGGCGGGTGGCCGTCCGCTGCGCCGCCGGCACCTGCTCCAACAGGGTGGTGAGCACGGCGTGGTGCCCCACCAACAGCACCGGCTGGTGGGATGGCCGGATGCCGAGCTGCCGCAGGCAGGCCAGCAACAGCCCCAGCAATTCCGCATCGCCGGCCACGGGATCAGCGGTGCCGTCCCCCAACAGCTCAACGCCGCTCTGAAGCCGTTCATCAAAACGGGGGCCCGTTTCGCCCTCCACGGTGCGAAACACCGATCCGGCGCTCCATAGCCGCAGCGGGCGGGGCCGTTGCCCCAGTCGCGTGCAGGCGGCCCGGGCGATGGAAGCGGTCATCTCCGGCCGCAGCCCCAGGGGTTCCGCGGCCGCGAGGCGCACCAGCTCGCGGTTGTGGATGCTGCCGCCCGCCTCCAGGGTTTCCAGCCGCTCCACCGCCGGTGGCGACACCTCCGCGTAGCCCCACAGGCGGTAGACGCTGGCCAGCTGATCGCACAGCCAGCGGTTGGCCTCCACCTCACGGGGATTGAGATCCCGGGCGCCAGCCGCCGGTTGCAGGGCCATGGTTTGTGAGCCGTCCCGAAGGGCTGATCCTATGGAGCGGCAGCTGGGAGATCCAGTTCCGGGGCGCCGAAGCTGCTGCCGGGCAGCGGAAGGCATTGGGCGAGCCCGTCGATCAGCTGCTGACGCAGGCCCGGTGCACAGGCAATGATCCGCCCGTCGGCGAGCCGCGCTGGACTGCCGTCGTAGGCGCAGACCACGCCGCCCGCCCCCTCCACCAGGGCGATGCCCGCCGCCAGGTCCCACGGCGACAACCCCCGCTCCCAGTAGCCATCAAGGCGTCCAGCCGCCACAAAGGCCAGGTCCACCGCCGCCGCACCGCCGCGCCGCACGCCGCGGCTGCGGTGGGTGAACCAGGCGAATTCGGCGTAGTTGTTGTCCAGTCGGGTGTGGCGGTCGTAGGCGAAGCCCGTCACCAGGAGGGCCTGGGCCACGGCGGTGCAATCCGTCACCCGCAGGGGGCTGTCGTTGCACCAGGCCCCCAGGCCCGGTGCCGACCAATACAGTTCATGCAGCACCGGCACCGCCAGCGCCCCCAGCAGCGGCACGCCCGCCACCGTCAGGCCAATTGAGGTGCCGAACAGGGGATAGCCGTGGGCGTAATTGGTGGTGCCATCGAGGGGATCGACGCACCACTCCAGGCTCGATCCGCGGCCTTCACGGCGGCCCCCCTCTTCCGCCAGCACCCCCAGCTCCGGGGTTTCCTGTTCCAGCACCGCCAGCACGGCCCGTTCCGCCGCCACGTCGGCTTCGGTTACGAGGTCACCGGCGCGACCCTTCTCCCGGATCCTTTCCAACTGGCCGAAGTGCAGCCGCAGCTGCTCGGCGCCGGCTTCGGCGGCCCGGCGGGCCACGGCCGCCAGGGTTTCAAGACGCCCCGCCGGCAGGGCCGCCGCCGCCAGGGCTGATTCGGTGAGGCGCTGTGGTGCGGGGATGTCCATGGCCGCTGCGCTCATTCCTCGTCCAGCGGCAGTCCGGCCCGCACCTGCCCCCGGCCGAAATGACGGCCGAATTGCAGCTCGTACACCTCATCGTCGTCCTGGGTTTCCACCTCCAGGGGGCCGGTGGCGCGGGCCACGCACAGCAGGCCATAGCCCTGGGCCCGCACCTCCCGGGAGAGCCCGAGGGCTTCGCGCTGGTCAATCTCCCCATGCAGCACGCGCACGGCGCAGGCGGTGCAGCAGCCGTTGCGGCAACTGAATGGCAGCGGCTGCCCCTGCTGCTCAAAGCTGCGCAGGATGTAGTCGCCCTCGGGCACATCCAGGGCAATGGTGCGGTTCTGCTGCCGCCAATGGACCGTGATCGGATGGGTGCGCATGCCGGCGAGCAGTGGCGGACGTGGTGACTGCTACATTCTCAGCGTTGCCCCGCTCCGCTGCGTGTCACGCAGCATTTAGCCCCTCGCGGAGAGGTGGCCGAGTGGTCGAAGGCGCAGCACTGGAAATGCTGTATAGGGGCAACTCTATCGAGGGTTCGAATCCCTCCCTCTCCGTTGATCAGCCGCCCCTGGGGCGGCTTTTTCATGGTTGTTTTGGGGCTGGTTGATGTCGTTGAACGGCCCTGATCCATCCACCGTTCAACACAATGAATCGGCGCCGGATTGTGTTGAACCGGGTGTTGCGGCGTTTTGAGCGGCCCCCATGGCTCGCCCTGGCGCGGGCCCGGTAGCGTTGGGGCTCTCAAACCCAGTCCCCGGGGGAACGGACAGGCAGTTGGCACGGATCGTTGGCATCGACCTGGGCACCACCAATTCGGTGGTGGCGGTGCTGGAGGGTGGACGCCCCCAGGTGATCGCCAGTGCCGAGGGCAGCCGCACCACCCCCTCCGTGGTGGGATTCAGCAAGGACCAGGAGCTGCTCGTGGGTCAGCTGGCCCGTCGCCAGCTGGTGCTCAACCCCCGCAACAGCTTTGCCA
Source organism: Cyanobacteriota bacterium (assembly GCA_041157425.1). Taxonomy (GTDB): domain Bacteria; phylum Cyanobacteriota; class Cyanobacteriia; order PCC-6307; family Cyanobiaceae; genus Vulcanococcus. The sequence goes on from JBEBCX010000001.1 coordinate 5,843, forward strand.
ACCTCAAGCGGTTCGTCGGCCGCCAATGGGACGAACTGGAGGAAAGCAGCCTGTCGGTGCCCTACACGGTGCGGGCCAACGACCAGGGCAACGTGCGCGTGGTCTGTCCCGCCACCGAACGGGAGTACGCGCCCGAAGAGCTGGTGGCTTCGATTCTGCGCAAGTTGGTGGACGACGCCGGCACCTACCTGGGGGAACCGGTGGAGGCGGCCGTGATCACCGTGCCCGCCTATTTCAACGACGCCCAGCGGCAGGCCACCCGGGATGCGGGCCGTCTGGCGGGCATCAACGTTGAGCGGATCCTCAACGAACCCACGGCGGCGGCCCTGGCCTACGGCTTCGACCGCAGCACCGTGAAGCGGGTGTTGGTGTTCGACCTGGGGGGCGGCACCTTCGACGTGTCCGTGTTGCGCATCGCCCAGGGGGTGTTTGACGTCAAGGCCACCAGCGGCGACACCCAGTTGGGCGGCAATGACTGGGACCGGCGCATCGTGGATTGGTTGGCCGATGGCTTTCAGAGCGAGCACAGCATCGACCTGCGCCGCGACCGCCAGGCCCTGCAACGCCTCACGGAGGCGGCTGAGAAGGCCAAGATCGAGCTGAGCGGCGTGCAGAGCACCCCCATCTCGCTGCCGTTCATCGCCACCGGCCCCGACGGGCCGCTGCACATTGAAACCACCCTGGAGCGCAGCGTCTTCGAAGGGCTCTGCCCCGACCTCCTGGATCGGCTGTTGCGTCCGGTGCAGCGGGCCCTGCGGGATTCCGGGCTGGCGGCGGAAGACATCGACGACGTGGTGCTGGTGGGGGGCTCCACCCGCATGCCGATGGTGCAACAGATGGTGCGCACCCTGGTGCCCCTGGAGCCCTGCCAATCGGTGAATCCCGACGAGGTGGTGGCGATCGGGGCCGCCGTGCAAGCCGGCATCCTCACGGGCGAGTTGCGCGATCTGATGCTCAACGACGTCACGCCGTTGTCGTTGGGGCTGGAGACCATCGGCGGTGTGATGAAGGTGCTGATTCCACGCAACACGCCGATCCCCGTGCGCAAAAGCGATGTGTTCAGCACCTCGGAGCCGAACCAGAGCTCCGTGGAGGTGCATGTGTTGCAAGGGGAGCGGCAGATGGCCGAGGGCAACAAAAGCCTCGGGCGCTTCCGGCTTTCCGGCATCCCCCCGGCGCCCCGTGGGGTGCCCCAAGTGCAGGTGTCGTTCGACATCGATGCCAACGGCCTGCTGCAGGTGTCCGCCACCGACCGCACCACCGGCCGTCAGCAGAGCGTCAGCATCCAAGGCGGCTCCAACCTCAGCGAAAGCGAGATCAAGCAGTTGATCGAAGAGGCGGAACGGAAGGCTTCGGAGGACCGCCGCCGCAAGGCTGAGATCGACCGCCGCAACCGGGCCCTGACCCTGGTGGCCCAGGCGGAGCGCCGTCTGCGGGATGCCGCCCTGGAGCTGGGCCCCTACGGGGCCGAACGCCAGCAGCGGGCTGTCGAAGTGGCCATGCGCGATGTGCAGGAGCAACTCAACGGCGACGACCTCACGGACCTCGACCTGTCGGTGAGCCAGCTGCAGGAGGCCCTCTATGGCCTTAACCGCCGTTTGGCCAAGGAGCGCAGCCAGGACAGCAACCCGCTGCAGGGGCTCAAAAACACCCTGGGATCGCTCAAGGATGAGCTGTTTGCCGACGACGATTGGGATGACTGGGACCGCGGCCGCAGCCGGGATCCCTGGGCCGACAGCAGCTGGGGGGGGAGTTCCCGTGGGGGGTTGGGCTACAGCGGCTCGGCCGGATACGGCAATGGCCTTAGTGAGCGCTATGACCAACCCCGCTATGACCAGCCCCGCTACGAGCCATCCCGTTTCGACCAGCCCCGTGACAACCGGTTCAGGGACGACCAATTCAGCGACGACCAGTACAGCGACGACCAGTCCAGCGTCGACAACCGCCGCTGGGACCGCTACCGCGATGACCCATCGGATCGCGACCCTGACCGTGATCTGGTGAGCCAGCGGCGCACGTCACGGCAGGACCCCTTCGAAGGGGATCCCTGGGCTGAGGATTAACCGCCGTGGCCGCAGCCCCGGCTCAGGGAGCCCCCGTGAACCACTGGGCCGTGCTCGGCCTGGACCCCGGTGCCGATGCCGTCAGCCTGAAGCGCGCCTTCCGGCAGCAGGCCCGCCGTTGGCATCCCGACCTCAACGGCAACGACCCCCACGCCGAGGAGCAGTTCAAGGCGGTCAACGAGGCCTATGCGGTGCTCAGCGACCCCCAGCGCCGCCAGCAGTGGGAGCAGGCCATCGATCCTGCGGATGCCGCCGCGGTTGGCCTGGACCCCTTCGCCACCGGCTTTCCCGACTTTGACGACTACCTCGATACGTTGTTCGGGCGGCCCAGGCGACGCCCGCGCAGCGACGTGGATGGGCGCGGTGCCTACGGCGACGATCTCGAGTCCGACGGCGATCCGGATCTCGAGCCGGATCTCGGCCATGACCCTGAGCCCCCCCGCAGCCGCGGCGATGTGACCCCGGCTCCAGCCCCACCGCCCCCGGTCAGCCTCACCGCGGATCTGGAATCGGTGGTGGAGCTCACCCCGGAGCAGGCCCTGCACGGTGAGCGGGTGGAGCTGGATCTGCCGGATGGCTCCTGTGTGGAGGTGTGGACGCCGGCCCTGGCGGGGGATGGTTGGCGGCTGCGCCTGGCCGGTGTGGCCCCCGGCGGCGGTGATCATTTCCTGCAGTTGCGGGTGCGGACGGCCGAGGGGCTGCGCATCGATGGATTGCGGGTGCTGTACCGCCTGGAGATCCCACCGGCGGATGGGGCCCTGGGCTGCATGGTGGTGGTGCCCACCCTGGATGGTCCCGTGCAGCTGCGCGTGCCGCCGGGCTCCTCCAGCGGCCGCCTGCTGCGGCTGCGGGGCCGGGGCCTCGCCCGCGGTGAGGAGCGGGGCGATCAACTGGTGGAAATCCGGCTGGTGGTGCCCCAGGACCTCACGGAGGCGGAGCAGGCCCTCTACCGCCGGTTGCAGGAACTGGCCACGCAGTGGGAGGGCGGCTGAATCCAGCCCCTGAACGCAGTGATCAACGCAGTGATCAATGAGACACTGGGGGGCGACCCCCAGCGCACCGATGTCGGTTCACGTCCTGCTGTTTGACGCCGGCAGCGAGAACGAGGGCATCCACTCCCTCGAGCTGAATGGCACCACGGTGGTGCTGCTGTTCGAGGACCGCGACGACGCCGAGCGCTACGCCGGCCTGCTGGAGGCTCAGGACTTCCCCGCCCCCACCGTCGAGGCCCTCGATCGCGCCGAGATGGAGGAGTTCTGCAGCAACGCCGGCTATGAGGCCCGCTTTGTGCCCGCCGGCTTCCTGCCGCAGACGGCCGAGGAGCGTCTGCTGATCGCCCCACCGGAGCGCAACATGGACGTCACCACCTGGCGCGAGCAGGAGGAGCCCGCAGCGGCCAGGCCCGAACCGGAACCGGAACCGATCAGCAGTGGCAATGCGGAACTCGAGGATTTCCGCCGCCGGCTCGAGGGTCTGCTGTGAGTGGTTCCGCGTTCGAGGAGGTGCAGCGCGGCCATCTGCTCACCGAGCAGGCCCACCCCCGCAGCGCTGACCTCGATGCCCTGAGCACCGCTGATCTGGTGGAGCTCTTTTGTGATGAGGACCGGCGCCCCCAGGAGGCCGTCGCCGCGGCGGCGCCGGCCCTGGCCCAGGCCATCGACGCCATCAGCGCACGCTTGGCCGCCGGAGGCCGGCTGTTCTATCTGGGGGCGGGCACCTCAGGCCGCCTCGGGGTGCTGGATGCGGCGGAGTGTCCCCCCACCTTCTGCAGCCCGCCGGAGCTGGTGCAGGGGGTGTTGGCCGGCGGAGCAGCGGCGCTGCTGCGCAGCTCCGAGGGCCTGGAGGATCTCCGCGACGCCGGCCGGGACGACCTGGTGGCCCGCGGCTTCCAGCCGGGTGACGCCCTGGTGGGGATCGCCGCCGGTGGCACCACCCCCTACGTGCACGGCGGGTTGGCCCATGCGCAGCAGCTCGGGGCCCTGGCCATTGCCATCGCCTGCGTGCCGCGGGAACAGGTGCCCATGCCCTGCGACATCGACATCCGCCTGGTCACCGGCCCTGAATTGCTGGCGGGCTCGACACGGCTCAAGGCCGGAACGGCCACCAAGATGGCCCTCAACATCCTCAGCACCGGCGTGATGGTTCGCCTGGGCAAGGTGTATGGCAACCGCATGGTGGATGTGGCGGTGACCAACAGCAAGCTGGAGGACCGTGCCCTGCGCATGCTCCACGACCTCGGTGGCATCGAGCGCCAGCAGGGGCGCCAGTGGCTGCAGCGCAGTGGCGGTTCCGTGAAATTGGCCCTGTTGATGGCGGACCGTGGCCTCAGCCTCGAGCAGGCCCAGGGGCTGCTGAACCGCTGCCAGGGGCAGTTGCGCCGTGCCTTGCTTGAGGCCCCTCAGCCGCCGAACGCCCCCCAGTAGGGCTGGGTCAGCAGGTCGAGCCGGCGGCGGGTCTCCGCAGGAACGTGTTCCTTCGGGGTCATCAGCGCATCGCGCAGGGCTGCGTGGGCCGTGCTGGTGGGGCGCAGTGCCGCCACCCGTTCGGCGGTGATGCGCACGATCTGGGTGGCCAGGGAAGCGTTGGCCTTGAGGTTGGCAATCACCATGTCGACCGTCACGCTGTCGTGACCCTCAAACCAGCAGTCGTAGTCGGTGGCCATGGCGAGGGTGGCGTAGGCGATTTCCGCCTCCCGCGCCAGCCGCGCTTCGCTGTGGTTGGTCATGCCGATCACGGAGCATCCCCAGGAGCGGTAGAGCTGCGATTCCGCACGGGTGGAGAAGGCGGGGCCCTCCATGCACAGGTAGGTGCCGCCCCGGTGCAGGGTGCGGTCGGCGGGCATCAGGCTGTCGGCCACATCCGCCAACAGGCGGCTGAGGGCTGGGCAGAACGGGTCGGCGAAGGTCACGTGGGCCACGGCCCCCTGCCCAAAGAAGCTCACGGGCCGCTGCTGGGTGCGGTCGATGAATTGATCGGGCACCACCATGTCGAGGGGGCGCACGGCCTCCTGCAGTGAGCCCACCGCCGAGGGGGAGAGGATCCAGCGCACCCCGAGGGAGCGCATCGCCCAGATGTTGGCGCGGTAGGGCACCTCGGTGGGCAACAGGCTGTGGTGGCGGCCATGGCGGGCCAGAAACACCACCTCCATGCCCCCCAGCCGACCCAGCCGCAGGCTGTCGGACGGCGAGCCGAACGGGGTGTCGACGCTGATTTCCTGGATGTCCTCCAGACCCTCCATGGCGTAGAGCCCGCTGCCCCCAAGAACCCCCAGCCGCGCCTGGCTGAGGTCAGTGCTGCTGGGGGCGGTCATGGCGTCCAAGCGGATCCAACCCTTCTACCGGAGCGCCCATACTGATCCGGTGTGCTCTCGATGACCCCGTGACCAAAGCCCTGATGGAGACCGACGCCGGCACCATCGAACTGGAGCTGTTCGACGCCGACGCCCCCAACACCGTGGCCAACTTTGTGAAGCTGGCCAATGAGGGCTTCTATGACGGTCTGGCCTTCCACCGCGTGATCCCCGGCTTCATGGCCCAGGGGGGCTGCCCCAACAGCCGCGAAGGTGCCCGCGGCATGGCCGGCACCGGTGGCCCCGGCTACCAGATCGATTGCGAAATCAACAGCCAGAAGCACCAGGCCGGCACCCTGGCCATGGCCCATGCCGGCCGCAACACCGGCGGCTCGCAGTTCTACATCTGCCATGAGGCCCAGCCTCACCTCGATGGGGTGCACACCGTGTTCGGCCTCACCGGCAACATGGATGTGGTGCTGGCCCTCAAGAACGGCAGCCGCATCAACAAGGTGAGCATCCAGGCCTGATTCACCTGGCCTGATTAACACCAGCGCATCAGCGTGCCCGCATCCACCCGCAGCTGCGGGCGCGCCGCCTGCAGCTCCAGCAGCGGGCGGCGTTGGGCCTCCAGGGTGCTGCTGGGGTGGGCGCTGCGTTGGCTGTCGGGGGCCAGCAGCAGGCTGACGCTCTGGGTGGCCGACCAGGCCGCCATGCGTTGCAGACCCTCCGCCAGCACCGCGGCGTTGCCGCCCTCCACCAGCACCGCCAGCTGCGGCTGATCGAGCAGCGCCAGCACCCGGGCGTGCTCTTCCCGCTCGAGCACCACACCGTGCTCCTCAGCCCAGTGGCGCAGGTCCTGCAGCCGCTCGGCCACCAATGCCCCGGCGCCCTCGGCGTCGGCGCGTCCCTTGCTGCCCATGGTCCAGGCCAGCACCGCCGCCGGCCCCGCCTGGGCACTGGCATCCATCAGGTGGCCCAGCTTGGTCTGCTTGGTCTGCAGGTATGCGGCGTTGTGTTGGCTGGCGTCCATCACCAGCGGCACCCGGTCCTCCACCTGCAGGCCATAGCCGCCGAGGCCGGCGATCTTGCGCGGGTTGTTGGTGATCAACCGCAGCCGGTGGATCCCCAGGTCGCTGAGGATCTGGGCGCCGACCCCGTAATTGCGCAGGTCGGCGGGGAAGCCCAGGCGTTCATTGGCCTCCACGGTGTCCAGTCCGCCGTCCTGCAGCGAATAGGCCCGAAGCTTGTTGATCAGGCCAATGCCCCGCCCCTCCTGGCGCAGATACACCACCACCCCTTCGCCGGCGGCTTCGATCATCCGCAGCGCCGCCTCCAGCTGCGGCCGGCAATCACAACGCAGGGAACCGAAGGCGTCACCGGTAAGGCATTCGCTGTGCACCCGCACCAGCACGGGCCCATCCGCCCGCTCAGGCTCCCCCTTGACGATGGCCACGTGCTCGCTGCCGTCGAGCTCATTGCGGTAGCCGATGGCCCGGAACTGGCCAAAAGCACTGGGCAGCTCCGCCACGGCCTGCCGCCGCACGAACCGCTCCGTGTCGAGGCGGTAGCGAATCAGATCGGCGATGTTGATCAGCCGCAGCTGATGGCGCCGGGCGTAGTCCACCAGTTGCGGCAACCGGGCCATCGAGCCGTCACCGTTCTGGATCTCACAGATCACCCCGGCGGGATAGAGCCCCGCCAGCCGTGAAAGATCCACGGCCGCTTCGGTGTGGCCCGCCCGTTTGAGCACCCCGCCCTGCTTGGCCCGCAGCGGAAAGATGTGCCCGGGCCGCCGCAGGTCGGTCGGGCGGCTCTGGGGGTGGATGGCCACCTGGATGGTGCGGGCCCGATCATCCGCGGAAATGCCGGTGCTGACGCCGTGCTCCGGGCCCGCATCCACGCTCACCGTGAAGGCGGTCTGGTTGCTGTCGGTGTTGCGGTCCACCATCAGCGGCAGGTCGAGGGCATCCAGCCGCTCCCCCTCCATCGCCAGGCAGATCAGGCCCCGCGCCTCGGTGGCCATGAAGTTGATTTGCTCGGGGGTGGCGAACTGGGCCGCGCAGATCAGATCGCCTTCGTTCTCTCGGTTTTCGTCATCCACCACCACCACCATCTCGCCATTGCGGATCGCGGCCAGGCCGTCGGCGATGCTGTCGAACTGCAGGGGTGGCTGGGTCAGGGCGGGAGGAGCACGGAGCCCCGGGTGCTGTCACTTTTATAAAGCCCGGTACGATCTGGCGTTGCGGGATTCCAGCCATGGCCAGCCAGCGGGTTGCGGTGATCGGAGCCTCCGGTTATGGCGGCCTGCAGACCTTGCGCCTGCTCCAGGGGCACCCGGGGCTGGAGGTGACGTTCCTCGGCGGGGAACGCAGCAGCGGCAAGCGCTGGAGTGAACTGACCCCCTTCCTGCCCCTGCCCGGCGATCCCGTGGTGCAGGCCCCCGACCCCGATGCCATCGCCGCCAGCGCCGACCTGGCGGTGTTGAGCCTCCCCAACGGGTTGGCCTCGCAGCTGGTGCCCCCACTGCTGGAGCGGGGCGTGAAGGTGGTGGACCTCTCCGCCGATTACCGCTACAGCGCCCTGGCCCAGTGGAAGGAGGTCTACGGCGCTGAAGCGCAGGCGTTCCCCCGCAGCGATGACCAGCTCTGCGCCGAAGCGGTGTATGGCCTGGTGGAGTGGGACCAGGACCGCATCGCCGCCGCCCGGCTGGTGGCGGCCCCTGGCTGCTTCCCCACCGCCAGCCTGTTGGCCCTCACCCCCCTGCTCAAACAGGGGTTGATTGAAACCACGGGCATCGTGATCGATGCCAAGACCGGCACCAGCGGCGGCGGTCGCGCCGCCAAGGAGCACCTGCTCCTGGCTGAGGCCTCCGAGGGTGTGGCCCCCTACGGCGTGGTGGGCCACCGCCACACCAGTGAGATCGAACAGCTCTGCAGCCGTGCCGCCGGCTCCACGGTTCAGCTGCAGTTCACCCCCCACCTGATTCCGATGGTGCGGGGCCTGCTGGCCACCGTGTACGGCCGGCTCCGCGACCCTGGCCTCACCGCCGAAGACATCACCACCGTGCTGCAGTCCGCCTACCGCAATGCCCCCTGCGTGGACGTGCTGCCCGTGGGCACTTACCCCTCCACCAAATGGGTGCGCCAGACCAACCGCGCCCTGTTGTCGGTGCAGGTGGACACCCGCACGGGCCAGCTGATTGTGATCAGCGCCATCGACAACATGGTGAAGGGCCAGGCCGGCCAGGGGGTGCAGTGCCTCAACCTGATGGTGGGCCTGCCCGCCGAAACCGGACTGCCGCTGTTGCCCTTCTACCCCTGAGCGGGGCCCAGCAGCCCCAACCGTTGGGCCGCCAGCTGCACCGCCAACGGCAGGATGCGGTGCTCCTGGCGGTGGATCCGTGCCGACAGGCTCTCGCGGGTGTCATCGCTGGCAATGGGCACCGCCGCCTGCACCAGGATCGGTCCGCTGTCCACCTCCAGCCGCACCAGGTGGGCGCTGCAGCCGGTGAGGGTGACGCCGGCCGCCAGGGCCTGCTCCACGGCCCGAGCGCCCCGGAAGCTGGGCAGCAGGGAGGGGTGGATGTTCAGCAGCCGATCGGGGAACGCCTCGATCAGCTCGGCGGTCACGATGCGCATCCATCCCGCCATCACCACCAGATCCACCCCAGCCCCTTGAAAGCTCTCCACCAGCGCCCGGTCCAGGGCTTCGCGGCTGCTGAAGCGCCGGTGATCGTGCAGGCACCAGGGCACGTTGAGGCGCTCGGCCCGTTGCTGGGCACCGCAGTCGGGGTTGTTCACCGCCAGCAGGGCCACCTCCGCCGGCAGCTGGTTGCCCCGGCAGGCCTCCACCAGCGCTTCAAAGTTGCTGCCCGATCCCGAGGCCATCACCCCCAGCCGCAGGGTTCGACCCGCTGCCGCGGGCTCCAGTGGTGGCAACGGCCACTGGACGGCCCTTTCGAGCTCGCTAGGGTCTGAAAAAGCGGGCGTCGGGCCATGTCCCATCTCTCCATCCTGCCAACGGTTTTGCGGGACGAAACCCTGTTGGCGGCGGCTCTCCAGGAACTCAAACTTCCGGTGTTGCACGGGGGATCCCTGCCGGGCTTCGCGGGCGAGGCGGAGGCGGTGCTGCTGCAGACGGAGCTGGCCGGTGGCCTGCGCATCGGCTGGCGCCGCCAGTCGGATGGGTCCCTTGCCCTGGTGGGCGACCTTCAGCGCCTGGGCCGCACCCAGTCGCCCCAGCAGCTGATCGGTCGCATCACGCGCTGCTACGCCACCCTGCAGGCCCTGCGCAGTGCCGCAGAGCCCTGGGCCAACGGCACCCACCCGGCCTGCTTCCAGGGCGTTGTTCAAGGCTCCGCTCAGGTCTCGGTCTGAGCCGCGGTGGTTGCGATCCAGCTCGACTGCCGTCACCCCCAGCGGCACCTGGTGGGGGTTCGGCTCACGGTCAGTCCCCAGCGCAGCTGCCTGCGGCTGCAACTGCCCAACTGGACCCCCGGCTCCTACCTGATCCGTGATTACGTGCGCCACCTGGAGGGCCTGGAGGCCACCCAGGCGGGCGCCCCCTTAACCCTGCGGCGGCTCACCCCCTCCAGCTGGCAGTTGGTCTGTGATCCCGATGCCGGCCCGCTGACGTTGACCTACCGGGTGATGGCCACGGAGCTGTCCGTGCGCACCTGCCACATGGACCAGCAGCACGCCTTCCTGGCCCTGGCGGCGGTGGTGCTCGAGCTGGAGGGGGAGCGCTGGTCGCCCCACCGGCTGGAGATGCTGCTTCCGGATGGGTGGGAGGCGTTTGTGCCCTTGCCCAACGACCCCCGGGGTGGCTGGATCGCCAGGGACTTCGACCAGCTGGTGGACAGCCCGGTGGAGGCGGGTCCCCATCGAGGCTTGTCGTTCGAGGTGGCCGGGGTGCCGCACCGATGGGTCACCTGGGGGGCCTGCCCAGGCGGAGAGGCCTGGTTGCTGGAGCGGTTCCCATCGCTGCTCACCGATGTGCAGCAGGTGTGCCTGCGCTGTTGCCAGCTGATGGGCGTGGAGCGGCCCGCCAGTGGTTCCTATCTGTTTGTGCTCCACCTCTTGGATGAGGGCTATGGCGGTCTCGAGCACGACGACAGCACCGTGCTGGTGTACGGGCGGCAGCGCCTGGAGCAGCCCCACGGCTACCGCCGCTTGCTGCAGCTCGTGGCCCACGAATATCTGCACCAGTGGAATGTGCGCCGGTTGCGGCCCGCACAGCTGGCGCCGATCGACTACCAGCAGCCCACGGTGGTGCCCAGCCTCTGGTTCGCGGAGGGAATCACCAGTTATGTCGACCAATTGCTGCCCTTGGCCGCCGGTGTCAGCGATGCCGATGGCCTGCTCCATGATCTCGGTGAGGACCTCAGCCGCTACCGGCTGACCCCGGGCCGGCAGGTGCAGAGCCTGCGCACCAGCAGCCAGGAGGCCTGGGTGAAGCTCTACAAGGCTGACGCCTACGCCGCCGACAGCCAGGTGAGCTACTACCTCAAGGGTGCTGTGGTGGCCCTCTGCCTCGACCTGCAGTTGCGCCGTGATGGCTCTTGCCTGCCGGCGGTGCTGCAGGCGCTTTGGCAAAGCCACGGCCGCTGGGGGCGTGGCTACGGCGAGGCCGATCTGCTGCAGGCCTTCACGGCCCACAGCCCCGCTTTGGCCACGTTGCTGCCCGCGTGGCTCGACGGACTCGACGATCCCGATCTGGATGGCTACCTGTTCGATGTGGGATTGCGGTTGGAGACGGAGATGGCCAGCACCCCCTGGGCCGGGATCACCCCAACTTGTCAGGACGGAAGCCTTGTGGCGCAACGGGTCTGGAGGGATGGCCCGGCGGAACAGGCGGGCCTGATGGTTGACGATGAACTGCTGGCCCTCGATGGCCAGCGGGTGCGTCAGCCCGCCCAGTGGTCGGCGGCCCTGCGGGCGGGAGAGGCCCAGAGCCTGCTGATCAGCCGCCGCGCCCAGCTGCACACCCTCACGCTGCAGCCGCAGCAGCCGACGGTGGAGCGCTACCGGCTGGTGCGCAGCGAGACCGCCAGCGTTGAGCAACGCCAGGCCCAGGAGCGATGGCTGACCCTGGCGGCTCCGCTGCCATGTTGAAGCCCTTCACCAGCCAACGCCGTCAGGGGGCCCTGGTCGGGGCCGCCGTGGCCCTGGCCGGCGCCGCAGCCATCTGCGGCACCGCCTTGGTGCTGCAGAACCTGCGGGACCACGGCCCGCTGCTGTTGCAGCCCCAGCGGCAACGCACCCCGGAGCCCCCCGCCCAGGCGGCCTGGATCACCCCGTTGACGCGCCAATGCAGCGCCGACCCCCTGTTGCGGCAACGGTTGTTGGGCCTGCAGCGCAGCTTGCCCACACGGATGGAGCGGTTGCGCATCGACCCCAGCAACTACGCCGAGCGCCTGCAGCGTGATGCCTATGGCAACCGCCTCAGCACCACCCCCTCGATGATCGTCCTGCATGAAACGGTCTACGGCCTCGGCTCCGCCATTAACACCTTCACCACGCACCACCCCAACGATGCGGACCAGGTGAGCTATCACCTGCTGCTGGGGGAGCACGGACGGGTGGTGGAGGCCCTGGATCCCTCCAAACGGGCCTTCGGCGCCGGCTACTCCGCGTTCCAGGGGCGCTGGGTGATCACCAACCCAGCCATGGCGGGCTCGGTGAACAACTTCGCCCTGCACCTCAGCCTGGAAACGCCGCTGGATGGGGAGGACAACGAGCCCGGCCACAGCGGTTACACCACCATCCAATACGACAACCTGGCGGTGGTGCTGGCGGATTGGATGCGCCGCTACCGCATTCCGTTCAACGCCATCACCACCCACCGCCACGTTGACCTGGGGCTGGAGCGCGCTGATCCCCGCAGTTTTGATTGGTCAGCGCTGCAGCGGCGTCTGGCGGCCCTGGGCGTGCTGTGTTGAGCGGGGCCCCCGATTGGAGACAGCCGCGCTCAGATCAGCGCTGAAACCGGCTTCTTGCGCTGCCCGAACACCAGCCCGTGCAGCTCCGGATCCTGCATGTAGCGCAGGATCCGGGCTGGATAGTCCAACTTGCCGTTGTGCAGGTAGGCCAGGGTGGCCACGGCCTTGGC
>JBEBCX010000002.1:0-15271 GCA_041157425.1 Cyanobacteriota bacterium
CCGAAGTGGAAGACCTGCAGGCCAACCCCGACCGCATGGCCAAGGGCACCGTGATCGAGGCGCACCTCGACAAGGCCAAGGGCCCCGTGGCCACGCTGCTGATCCAGAACGGCACCCTGCGCACCGGCGACGTGCTGGCGGCCGGTCCGATCCTGGGCAAGGTGCGCGCCATGGTGGACGACAACGGCAAGCGCGTGAAGGAGGCCGGCCCCTCCTATGCGGTGGAAGCGCTGGGCTTCAGCGAAGTGCCCACCGCCGGCGACGAGTTCGAGGTCTACGCCGACGAGAAATCAGCCCGCGCGGTGGTGGGCGATCGCGCCACCGAAGCCCGCGCCACCCGCCTGGCCCAGCAGATGGCCTCCCGCCGGGTGTCGCTGGCGTCCATGTCGGGTCAGGCCAGCGAAGGCGAGCTCAAGGAGCTCAACCTGATCCTCAAGGCCGACGTGCAGGGTTCCGTGGAGGCGATCCTCGGCTCCCTGGAGCAGCTGCCCCAGGAGGAGGTGCAGGTGCGGGTGCTGCTGTCGGCCCCGGGCGAAATCACCGAAACCGATGTGGATCTGGCCGCCGCCTCCGGCGCCGTGATCGTGGGCTTCAACACCTCGATGGCCCCGGGCGCCAAGCGCGCCGCCGATGCCACCGGCGTGGATGTGCGCGATTACGACGTGATCTACAAGCTGCTCGAGGACATCCAGATGGCCATGGAGGGCCTGCTGGAGCCCGAGATGGTGGAGGAAAGCCTCGGCGAAGCGGAGGTGCGGGCCGTGTTCAGCATCGGCAAGAGCGCCGTGGCGGGTTGCTATGTCACCAACGGCAAGCTGCAGCGCAACTGCAAGGTGCGCGTCTGGCGGGGCAAGGAAAAGGTGTTCGAGGGCGACCTCGACTCCCTGCGCCGCGGCAAGGACGACCAGAAGGAGGTGGCCACCGGGTTCGAGTGCGGCATCGGCACCGATCGCTTCGCCAACTGGCAGGAAGGCGATCGGGTGGAGGCCTACAAACTGGTGACCCAACGGCGCACACTGAGCACCTGACCTCCAGCTGCGCGAGACCGTGAATCCGGCACGACGCGAACCGCTCCTGTGGATCCAGCTGCTGGGGCTTGCCGCCCTGCCGCTGGAGGCCCTGGGGCTGTTGCTGGTGCTGGCGGGGGCAGACCCGGGGCTGTTCCCCGGCTTTGAGCGCGTGCTGGCCTGGGCCCTGGGGGCCGTAGCGCCGGCGGTGCTGTTCTGGCGGCTGCCGCCGGATCTGTGGTCGCTGCTGCTGGTGCAGGTGCCCCTGCGGGCCCGGCGCCCCGATCAGCTGCGCCTCAGCGCCCTGCAGAGCGCCCTGCCCCTGAAGCTGGTGGCGGCCAGCGGCAGCCTGCTGCTGCTGCCGCTGCTGTGGTGGTCAGACCTGGCGGCGGGCATGGCCTGGGCCTGGTCGCCGTTGAATGCGAGTCCGCGTCTGGTGGGGCTGCTGGTGGCCCTGCCGCTGCTGGCCCTGATGCTCTGGCAGTGGCAGCAGCTGGTGCAGGTGCTGTGGCTGTTCAGCCGGTCCGCCGAGCAGGTGGAGCAGACCCTTCCCCTCACCCAGAGCCAGGCGGGGGAGCTGCGCCTCAACCTGGGGCTTCCCCTGCTGCTGTTGCCCCCCCTGGAGCTGCCGGAACCGCCGCCAGCTGTGGTGACAACGCCGGAGCCGGCTCCGCAGCCCGAACCGGAGCCTGTTCCTGAACCCGAGCCGCAACCGGAAACACTGGCTGAGGCGGAAATCCTTGCTGTAGCCGAAGCCGTGGCTGAGGCGGAAATCGTTGCTGAAGCGGAAGCCGTGGCTGAAGCGGAACCACCGAGCGAGCCCGAACCGCAACCGGAACCCGAACCGGAGTCAGCCGTTGTCAGCGTCGACGCTGCGGTTGCGGTCGAACCAGAGCAACCCCCCGAAGAGCACCACAGCGCCGACCTGGATGCCGAGGTCGTTGAGGGCGACGAGCTCCCCGGAGGAGGCGCGCAGGGCCATGGTGGCGAGGCCGACGGCGCCGGAGGCGGTGAAGGCGAGCCATAGGCCACGGCGCAGCCCCCGCCAGGGGGTGCGGGCCTCCTGCAGCAGCCGCGAGCGCAGCTCGGGATCCAGCGGCTGACGGCCGCCGCGGGCCGAATCAGAACCAGCCATGGTGATGCCGCAACGGCGTGAAGGGCTGAATGCTAGTTTCTCAACGCTGCCGGTGTAGCTCAGTGGTAGAGCAACTGATTCGTAATCAGTAGGTCGCAGGTTCAAATCCAGTCACCGGCTTTTTGCTTCCATTCCAGTCATCAATCAAGCCGCACAGCACAGATGCGGCATACCTTTTGCGCGATTGAAGCCAATGCGCAGCCCGGGTGGATCTCCCACCACCGACAATCGGCGGTGAGGGGCGTTGCGATGAGCAAACCCACCGCATTTCAAGGCGGCAAAGAATGCCAGCCAAACCACAGCAACGCTGCTAGGAGTGCTGCATTCGGGTTCTCCGTCGTGCCCCCCGTCGTGCCCCCCGCCATGCGCACCCCTTTGCTTGCCCTCGCCGCAGCCCTGGTGCTGGTGGGCTGTCAGCGGGGCCCCAGCGAAGCGCAGCGGCTGGAGCGCCTCGAGCTGCGGCTGCAGCAACTGGAGCAGCGGCTGAATGCCCCCGATGCCCCCGGCAGCCGTGATCAGGGCGACAAAGCGCCAGCGGGGCCAGTGAAATCGCTCACCTTCCGCATGGGCAGCGCCGACGACCGCCTGCGCATCTACTGGGCCGATGGCAGCAGCAGCGATCTGCCCTGCACCAAGGAACAGGGCACCTGGGCCTGCGGCTAAAGGGCCGCCAGGGCCTCCACCCAGCCGGGTTCACAGGGCCAGCGTTCGCGCACGCAGAGGCTGAGGGCGATGCCCTTCTCGCCGTAGGCCGCCTCGTTGATGAACACCGGCCAGCGGGCCGCCGGGTCCGGCGCAAGCGATGGGTCGTAGGCGATCACCGTGCCATCGGCGCACCAGAAGAGGGGTTCGCCGTCCCGCAGGGGCCGCCAGTCGCGGTGTTGCAGGTGCGGGTGCACCAGGGCCGCCGGGGAGCCATCCGGGTGGCGCGGCAGATCGAGGCTGCCCCGGTGGCGGTGCACCGTGAGCGCCGCGGGCAGGGCCAGCACGCCCGCCCGGGCAGCGGCCACGGCGGCCAGCACCGCCTCGAGGGCCAGCTGGGTCTGCTGGGCGATCACCGGGCTCAACAGCCCCTGGGGCACGGGGCCCACTTCAATCACCAGGCCGCAGGGCCAGCGCTCCACCAGAAAGCCGGTTTGGGCCGCATCGGCTTCGTGCAGGTAGATCGGCAGGCCAAATTGCGCCTGCACCGCCGCCGCCAGGGCCAGATCGGCGGGCCGCCGGCCGTACACCACCAGGGAATTGCCCATGGCGCTGGTGGTGCTGTGCAGGTCGATGGCCACCGTGCAGGGTTGGTGCCCCGTGGGGCCAAAGGCCTCCAGCAGGGCCCGGGCCCGCTGCAGCTCCAGCTCCTGCCGGGCGGGGTCCGCCAACAGCTCCGGGGCAAAGCTGCGGTTGAGGTCGCGGTCGATGTAGCGGCGGTTGGCGGCGAAGGCCTCGGGATTGCCGATCTCGAGGGCCAGCTCCACGCCTGAGCTGGCCAGCAGCTGCGGCCGCTGGCGCCACTGCTCCAGCAGCCACGGCGCATTGCGCTCGTTGCCATGGGTGGCCGCCACCACCAGCACGCGGCCCTGGGCCATGGCCTGTTCTCCCGCTGCCTGTTGCGCCAGCCTGGCAGCAGTGAGGCGCAACCGCCGATGGCAATCCCCCCGGCCGTGGTGCGTGCCGCCCGCACGGGCTGGCACTGGCAGTGGCAGCAATTGATGGGCGGCCTGGGCCCCGCCGATGCGGAGGGCAACTACGTGCGGCCCGCCGCCGCCTTCCGCCAGCGCCCCCCCGTGCCGGCCAATGCTGGTGAGCCCGGCGGCCATGTGTTGATCGTGGGGCGCAGCTGCCCCTGGGCGCACCGCGCCTGGTTGGTGTGGCTGTTGCGGCAGCTGCAGGGGAGCATCGAGCTGCTCACGGTGGAGCCCGACCCGGAGGCGGGCCGCTGGCGCTTCAGCCAGCCATTTCTGGGCTGCAGCACGCTGCAGGAGCTTTACCAACGGGCCGGTGCCGACCCTGGCCAGCGGGCCACCGTGCCGGTGCTGGTGGAGCGGGCCAACGGCCGGGTGGTGGTGGGCGAAAGCGCCCGGCTGATGGAGCTGCTCAACGCCTGGCCCGCCGCGGCCGACGCCCCGGATCTGGAGCCAACGGCGCTGCAGGGGGCGATCAACGGCTGGCGCGATCAATTCCAGGACGCCGTCAACGACGGCGTGTACCGCTGCGGCTTTGCCCGCACCCAGGCGGCCTACGACCGGGCCGAGGCGGCGCTGTTCGCCAGCCTGGAGCTGGCCGAGGGCGCCCTCAGCGGCGGGGGGCCCTGGCTGTGTGGTCCGCAGCTCACCCTGGCGGATGTGCAGCTGTTTCCCACCCTGATTCGCCTGGAGCTGGTGTACGGGCCGCTGTTCGGCGTCAGCCGCCGGCCGCTGTGGCAGTACCCGGGGCTGTGGCGTTGGCGCCAGCGGCTGTTTGCCCTGCCCGGCGTGGCGGCCAGCTGCTGCGATCAGGCCTGGCGGCACGACTACTTCGGCGCCCTGTTTCCGCTGCACCCCTCCGGGATCGTGCCCGCCGGCCCGCCGCTGGCCACACTGGTGGAAGCCCAGCTGCAGCCATGACCAGCGCCAGCCCCGGGGATGCGGTGTTCGAGGGGGTCTATGGCCCGTACCAGATCACCGATGGCGACCGCCGCGAGGTGCTGGGGTATCGGCTGGCGCTGTTCACCGCCGCCATCGCCCAGGCGGCCCTGCTGCTGCAGTGGCAACGGCTGGGCGGCGGCTGGCTGTGGCCCTGGCTGCTGCCGTTGCTGGCGGGGGTGGGCCTGGCCCTGCGCTGGATCCACATCTACCTGCGGCCACTGCACCGGGCCCTGCAACTGCTGTGGCTGATCGGCTGCCTTGGCTTCGGGGCCCTGGCCATCACGGCGGGCCCGGCGGGCATGGCGGCGGCCCTGGCGCAGGACAGCCGCTGGATCTGGGTGATCGGCCCCTTCTTCGCCGCCCTGGCGGGCATCGGCTTCAAGGAATTTTTCTGCTTCCGCCGGCCTGAGGCCATCGGCGTGACCCTGCTTCTTCCCATCGCCCTGCTGGGGCGGCTGAGCGGGCTGCTCCCCGCCTCCGCCACCACGCTGCTGTTGGGGCTGGAGGCGGCGCTGCTGCTGGTGCTCTGCCTGCGCAAATTCCCCATGGCCGCCGCGGCCGATGTGGGCGACAAGAGCGTGTTTGCTTATCTGGAGTCGCAGCGGCAGCTCCCCAGCCCTTGAGCCTGATCAGCCTGGTGGAGGTCCGCAAGGACTTCGGCATCCGCACCCTGTTTGAGAACCTCACCCTGCACGTGGGGGAACGGGAGCGGCTCGGGCTGATCGGCCCCAACGGCGCCGGCAAATCCACGCTGCTCAAGCTGCTGGCCGGGCTGGAGCCGCCGGGGGCTGGGCAGCGGCGGGTGCAACCGCAGGCGCGGATCGTGCTGGTGAGCCAGGAGCCGGAGATGGATCCGGAACGCACCGTGCTGGAGCAGGTGTTCGCCGGCAGCGGCGAGAAAATGGAGCTGCTGGGGCGCTACACGGCCCTGAGCGATGCCCTGGCCCAGGCCCACGCCGATGGGGGCGATGACACCGCCCTGCTGGCGGAGCTCAGCAGCCTCAATGCCCGCATGGACCAGAGCCAGGCCTGGGGGCTGGAGCAACAGATCCGCGAGGTGCTGCAACGGCTGGGGATCGGCGACACCCAGCGCCGGGTCGGCGACCTCTCCGGGGGCTACCGCAAACGGCTGGCCCTGGCGGCGGCCCTGGTGGCGGATCCGGATGTGCTGCTGCTGGATGAACCCACCAACCACCTCGATGCCGACTGCATCCAGTGGCTGCAGGGCTACCTGCAGCGGTTCCGCGGTGCCCTGGTGCTGATCACCCACGACCGCTACGTGCTCGATCAGGTGACCGACAGGATCGTGGAGGTGGACCGGGGCGAAGCCCGCAGCTACAGCGGCAACTACGCCACCTACCTGGGCCGCAAGGCGGAGCAGGAGGAGTCAGCCGCCGCCAGCGAAGCCAAGCTCAAAGGGGTGCTGCGGCGGGAACTGGAGTGGCTGCGGCGCGGCCCCAAGGCCCGCAGCACCAAGCAGAAGGCCCGCATCCAGCGGATCGAAGCGCTCCAGGAGATCCCCAAGCGGCAGCTCAAGGGGCAGGTGAGCCTCGCCAGCAACCAGCGGCGCCTGGGCAAGCGGGCGATCGAGGCGGAGGGGCTGCAGGTGTGGGCCAGCGATGCGGCCCAGGCGGCCGGGGCCCCGGCCCTGCTGCGGGAGTTCAGCTACGACTTCAGCCCTGAAGACCGGGTGGGGATCATCGGCCCCAACGGCGCCGGCAAGTCCACCCTGCTCGACCTGATCGCCGGGCGCCGCCAGCCCCACGGCGGCCGCATCGAGCTGGGCAGCACCGTGAAGCTGGCCTACTTCGATCAACACAGCCACCAGCTGCTCGATGGCACCGATGCCGCCGGCCGCGAACGCAAGCTGATCGACGTGGTGAAGGAGTCCGCCAGCGCCATCGAGCTGGAGGGCAGCAGCCTCAGCGCCTCGCAGCTGCTGGAGCGCTTTCTGTTCCCGCCGGCCCAGCAGCACCAACCGGTGAGCAAGCTCTCCGGCGGCGAGCGGCGGCGGCTGCACCTGTGCCGCCTGCTGATGGAGGCCCCCAACGTGCTGCTGCTGGATGAGCCCACCAACGACCTCGACGTGCAGACCCTGACGGTGCTCGAGGACTTCCTGGAGGATTTCCGCGGCTGCGTGGTGGTGGTCTCCCACGACCGCTACTTCCTCGACCGCACCGTGGACCGGCTGTTCTGCTTCGAGGGGGGCCGGCTGCAGCGCTTCGAGGGCAACTACAGCGCCTACCTGGAGCGGGCCAACGGCGCCAAGGGGTCAGCGGCGACCCCGCCGGAAACCCCGGCGGCAGCTGCAACAGCGCCGCCAGCGGCGGCCGGCAAACCCCGGCGCCGCAGCTTCAAGGAAACCCGTGAATTGAGCACGCTGGAGCAGCAGCTGCCCCAATGGGAGGCGCGCCGCCTGGAACTGGAGCAGGGGCTGGCGGCCGGCGGCAGCGATTACGCCGCCCTCGAGCTGCTGAGCCAGGAGCTCAGCGCCCTGCTGCAGCGGATCGAGCAGGGGGAGGAGCGCTGGCTGGAGCTCAGCGAGCTGCCGGGCTGACCCCCGGGCCCTGGGCGGCACTGCTGCGGCGGCGGCGCTGCAGGTGGGGCGCCTCGCCCGGGGCACAGCGGGGGCGCGCACTCAGATCACAGCGCGGGGCGGCGGCGGCACTGGCGGCGGCATCACGGGCGGTGGGGGTCCCATCGCCGCTGAGCCAGGGCTGGCGGCGGGGGCGGGCCCCGCGGGCCTCCTCCTCCTTCATGGCGGTGGGCTTGTAGTCGTCGCAGCCGCGTTGCAGGGCCATCTCATCCCCCATGCGGCGCAGGTAGAGATCGAGCGACCAGGTGATCTGGTGGTGCTCAAAGGCCTCACAGGCCGCCTGCAGGGAGGTGAAGCGCTGGCTCACCAGGCCGCTGGGGGAGCACTGCTTCCACTCGAGCACCTCCTCAAAGCTGAGCCCCTGGCGCCACTGCCGTTGTTCCGAGAGGTAGCAGTGGTGGTCGGGGCCGTTGATCCAGAACAGCTGGCCATGGTCATCGATGAAATGGCGATCCCGCCGTTGACGGATCCGGGCCATGGGACAGCTGAGCAGCTGCTTCTCTCCTAGCCACGGCGCCGCCATTTCGCCGCCCTTTCGCCGCAGGGGCCAGCATCAGAAGCCCACCACAAACCCCAGCAGTGGCCGCCTGGCACCCGTATGGTGTGGCCGACGTCGAGCGGCCCGAGCTCCTCCGGCCCCTTCCATGAACACCATCGACGAGCACATCGCCAAGGACAAAAACGAAATCGCCGCAGCCCGCCAGGCCGGCGACGAGGGCAAGGTGCGTCACCTCGAAGGCGAGATCAAAGACCTTGAGGAGTACAAGGCCCACCACCCCGAGGACAGCCACGACCCCACCCCGCTGGAGGTGTTCTGCGATCTGAACCCCGACGCGCCCGAGTGCCTCGTCTACGACGACTGATCTGCTGATCAGGGCTGGGGATCTGCGATCAGATCCCCAACTCACGCCACGTGGCGGCGAGCAGCTGATCCAGGTTTTGGGACGCGGCCGCTGAAATCGCCAACACGGTTCCGCCGCAGTGCTGCTCCAGCAACTGACGGCGCTCCTGCAATTCCTCCTCCAGCAACAGCTCGATCTTGGTGAGGGCCACCAGGGTGGGCCGTTCGCTCAGTCCGGTGTCGTACGACGCCAGTTCCCCCTGCACCACCTGCAGGTCCCGCACCACGTCGTCGGAGCTGGCATCCACCAGGTGGATCAACAGCCGGGTGCGCTCGATGTGGCGCAGAAATTCGTGCCCGAGGCCGGCCCCCTGGGCGGCGCCGGCGATCAGCCCCGGAATGTCGGCAAACACGGTGCCGTCGCCGGTGGGCCGTCGCACCACCCCCAGGTTGGGCACCAGGGTGGTGAAGGGGTAATCGGCGATCTTCGGCCGGGCTGAGGAGAGCACCGAGATCAGGGTGCTCTTGCCGGCGTTGGGCAAGCCGATGATGCCCACCTCCGCCAGCAGCTTCAGCTCCAGCTGCAGGTTCCAGGTTTCGCCGTCGCGCCCCTCGGTGCATTTCTCCGGGGCGCGGTTGCGGTTGCTCAGGTAATGGGCATTGCCGAGGCCACCGCGGCCGCCCACCGCCACCAACAGGCGTTGGCCCTTCTCGGTGAGGTCGCCCAACAGGATGCCGGTGCGCAGGTCGCGCACCTCGGTGCCGCAGGGCACCTTGATGGTGAGGTGGTCGCCGCTGGCGCCGGTGCTCTTGTTGGGGCCGCCCCGGCGGCCATCCACCGCCTCAAACAGGCGTTTGTATTTGAAGTCGAGCAGGGTCTGCAGGTTGGGGTCGGCCTCAAGCCACACATCGCCGCCGCGGCCCCCGTCACCGCCGGAGGGGCCGCCGGCCGGCACATACTTCTCGCGCCGGAAGGCCACGATGCCATCCCCGCCGCGGCCGGCCTGCACCGCGATGCGGGCCTGATCAATGAACTGCATTTGATCAACCCTAGGATCGGGCCGCCGCGGGCCCAGGGGTTGGCAGAGGTTCGGTTCCAGCAGGTCAGCAAGACCTACCCGCCCCGGCGGGGCGGCGCGCCGGTGGAGGTGCTGCGCCAGCTCGACCTGGCCATCGCCGATGGCGAATTCCTGGTGCTGGTGGGCCCCTCCGGCTGCGGCAAGAGCACCCTGCTGCGCCTGTTGGCGGGCCTGGAGGCCCCCAGCGGCGGCGACATCTTCGTGGGCGATCGCTGCGTCACCGGCCTGCGCCCCGCCCAGCGGGACGTGGCCATGGTCTTTCAGAGCTACGCCCTCTATCCGCACCTGAGCGTGGCGGACAACATCGGCTTCGGGCTGCGGCGCCAGCGCCGCCGCACCCCTCTGCAGCAGCTGGCCGATGGCCTGCACCGCGCCAGTGCCGGCCTGCCGGGGCCCCTGCGCTTCCCCTCCAGCCGGGAGGAGCGGATCGCGCAACGGATTGCGGAGGTGGCCAGCACCCTCGAGCTCGACCACCTGCTCGATCGCCTGCCCAAAGAGCTCTCCGGCGGCCAGAAGCAGCGCGTGGCCCTGGGCCGTGCCATCGCCCGGCAGCCGGCGGTGTTCCTGATGGATGAACCGCTCAGCAACCTGGACGCCAAGCTGCGCACGGGCACCCGCACCCAGATCGTGGAGCTGCAGCGCCGCCTGGGCACCACCACGGTGTACGTGACCCACGACCAGGTGGAGGCGATGACCATGGGCCATCGCATCGCCGTGCTCAACCGCGGCCAACTGCAGCAGCTGGGCACACCGATGGAGCTCTACCAATGGCCCAGCAACCTGTTCGTGGCCCAGTTCATCGGCAGCCCGCCGATGAACCTGTTGCCGGTGTTGGCGGTGGGCAACGGCCAGCTGCAGCTCGGTGGGCGGCGCTTCCTGCTGGAGGGGCCGGTTCGCGCCGCCCTGGAGCAGTGGCAGAGCCGCGGTGGCGCCGACAGCCTCACGGGAGGCCTGCGGGCTGAACACCTGCGCCTGGCCCCGGCCACCAACCGCAACCTGCCCGCCGAGCTCTGCCATGTGGAGAGCCTGGGCAACGAACAACTGCTCACCTGCCGGCTGCTGGAGGGCGATCACCTGGTGCAGCTGCGGGCTGACCCCGAGCAGTCCGTGAAGCCCGGCGACTCCGTTCACCTGGAGGTGGAGGCCAGCGGCTGGCGCCTGTTCGACGCCAGCGGTGATGCCCTGCCGGCCGCCGCTGCGGCCGCGCCCCCAGCCCCCGAACCGCTGCTGCCACCGCTGGGCTGAGCCGCTTGGGCTGAGCCCTACTTGGGCCAGATGACGCTGCAGCCCGGGCCACCATCCCCCTGCTCGGCATCGCTGACCCGCTCCACGTAGGGCAGGGTGGCGAGCCAGTCGCGCAGGCCGCGCTTGAGCTTGCCGGTGCCGATGCCATGGATCACCCAGAGGGGTCCGTTGGCGGTGCGCAGCTGGTCCTCCACGGCGGCTTCGGCCTCGTGCACCCGCAGACCGCGCACGTCCACCGTGTTGCGCTCGGTGCGCACCTGGGGGCCGCCGCCGCCCAGCCGCCGGCTGCTGCGAATCGCCACCTGGGGCGGGGGGGGAGGCGTGGGCTTCTCGCCGTTGAGGCCCTCGATGGCGGAGAGCTCCAGGTTGAGGCGCATCACCCCGCAACGCACGGTGAGCTCCCGGCCATCGGCGGACAGGGCCATCACCTCCCCGGCCTTGCCGAGGGAGAGCACGCGCACCCGGTCGCCCAGCTTGGGCAGCCAACCCTGGTGATCGCGCCGCTCCGGCGCCGGGCGGTGCTGTTCCTGCAACGTCTTGAGCCGCTGGCCGGCACGGCGGGCCGTCTCCCCCAGGCGGGTGGTGTCGGCGTCGCGGCCCTGGCGCAGCCGGCGAATGATGCGGCGCACCTCCTGCTGGCCATCGCGGATCGAGCGCTCCAGCTGCTGGCGGCGCTGCTCCTGCAATTCGGCACTCTGCTGCTTTTGCTGTTGCCAGCGCTCCAGCAGCTCCTCGTGCAGCAGTTCGGTGCGGGCCAACAGGGCGGCGGCCTCCTCAGCGGCCTCCTGCTGGCGCTGGCGTTGGCTCTCCAAACCCGCAATCACCTGGTTCACCTCCCCTTCGCCACTGGGGGCCAACAGCCCCTGGGCCTGCTCCAACACGGCGGCGTCGAGCCCCAGGCGTGAGGCGATCGCCAGGGCATTGCTGCGGCCAGGGATGCCCCACTGCAACCGGTAGGTGGGCGAGAGGGTCTCCACGTCGAAGGCCACGGAGGCGTTCTCGAAGCGGTCGTCGCTGTACTTGAGCGCCTTCAGTTCCCCGAAGTGGGTGGTGGCGATGGTGAGCCGTGCCCGCTCCGCCAGCTGCCGCAGCAGGGCGATGGCCAGGGCGGTGCCCTCCGTGGGGTCGGTGCCGGCCCCCACCTCATCCAGCAGCACCAGATCGGCGCCACCCTGGGCCGCCAGATCCGCACCCGCCGGCGGCAACGCCTCCAGGATCCGCGCGATGCGGCGCACATGGCCGCTGAAGGTGGAGAGGTTCTGCTGCAGCGACTGCTCATCGCCGATGTCCGCCAGCACCTGGCGGCACCAGGGCAGCCGCGGACTGCCGCCGCAGGGCAAGAACAGCCCGGCGCGGGCCATCAGGGCCGCCAGGCCGACACTCTTGAGGGTCACGGTTTTGCCGCCGGTGTTGGGGCCGGTGATCGCCACCACCCGCAGGGGCCCCTCCACCCGCACAGCCACCGGCACCACCGCCGCACCCCCTTCGCGGCGTTCCTGCCACAGCAGCAAGGGGTGGCGGAGGTCTTCCAGGTGCAATGGCGCCAGGGGATCGCCATCCAGCTCCGGGCGGACGGCCCCCATCCACTGGCCGTAGCGGGCCCGGGCCAGGGCGGCATCCAGCTGCACCAACACCTCCTGCAGGTGCTCCAGGGCCGGCAGCTCGGCCGCCACCAGCCCGCTCAGCTCCAGCAACACGGCCTGCTCCGCCTCCCGCTCCTGGCCCTCCAGCTGGCGAATGCGGTTGCCCAGGGGGATCACCGCCTGGGGTTCGATGAACACGGTGCTGCCGGAGGCGGAGCTGTCGTGCACCAGACCCGGCAGCTGGGCCGCGGCCCCCGCCTTCACCGCCAGCACCGGGCGGCCGTTGCGCTCCGCGACCACGGTGTCCTGCAGCAGGGCCGCGAAGCGGCGCATCAGGTCGTTGAGGCGATCGCGGCGGTCCTGCCGCACGGCCGCCAACTGCCGGCGCAGATCCCCCAGGGGGGGGCTGGCGCGGTCCGCCACCCGGCCGCTCTCCTCCAGGCAGAAGTGCAGCCGCTGCTCCAGCTCCGGCAGGGTGCGCAGCTCCGCCACCAGGGCGGTGCACACCGGCCGCAGGGTTGGATCATCGATCTGGCGCCGCAGCCGCCGGGCCGCCGCCAGGGTGGAGGCCACCGCCAACAGCTCATCACCGCTGGCGGTGCCCCCCTTGGCACAGATCTGGAGGGTGCGGCTGAGGTCGGCCACCCCTTGGAAACTCAGCCCCCCTTCGGTGAGGCCATCGAGGGCGATCAGCTCGGTGGTTTCCGCCAACAGGCGTCGGCTGGCCTCCAGGCTGGGGGCCAAGGGCAAGGCCAGGCAGCGCTGGCGGCCCAGCGGGGTGCTGGCGAAGCCGGCGAGGTGCTGGGCCAGCCGCGGCCACTCCAGCAGCTCGAGCGCCTCCTGCTGAATCGCCAACCCGCTCACGCGCGCACCAGAGGGATCGGCTCAGCACCCACGTTGGAGGGCAGGCCGGCGGCCGGCTCATAGAGCATCTCCAGCCAGTTGCCCTCCGGGTCCTGCAGGTAGAACGACGCGGTGCCATCGCGGTGGTCGTGCACCGGCCCGCAGCTGTGGCCCTGCGCCACCAGCTGCTCGCGGATGCGATCCACCTCGGCGCGGTCGTGGAAATGGAAGGCGAAATGGGGGCCAGCGGCGCGGTACTCCGGGCTGAGCAGGGCGATGCCCTCGCCGGAATCGGGCCACTGCACGTAGCACCAATCGGGTGCATCCCAGGTGAGCCGCAGGCCCAACCCCAGGTAGAAGGCCTTGGCCCGCGCCATGTCCTGCACCCGCAGGGCCACGTGGCCGAGGCGGTGCTGGCCAGCAATCGGAGCAGCCATGGACGGTGCTGTGTCTCGCTCCATTCTCGGGTTTGCGCAGGCGCGGCGATGGCGCCGTGCCACTTGGCTGCAATCCGTGGAATCCCGAAGGGCCACCAGGTCTGATCCGTGCCCCCGTTGTCCGCCGTTGCGCCCCTGCCGCTTCGCTGGCTCGGGGGCTTGCCCGCCCTAGTGGGGGGGCATCGGGATGAACAACGGCACCTCGCCCGGAAACGCGTTCTGCGCAATCCGCTCCGGATCGGGATTCAGCGGCAGCAGGTACACAAAAAATGAATCGCGCCGTTCCACCGGCACGGCATCGGGATCGGGGCGATCGGAGATGGCGTAGGTCACGTCCAAGCGCACGTGCATGTAACCGGGCACCAACTCGGTGAAGCGATCAGGCAGATCCAACAGATCAACGTGAAGGCTGGCGGGTTGCTCCACCGCCAGCACGGAGCGGCTGTCCTCGCTCCAGGCGGCGGCATACGGGTTCCAACGCGAGCCCTGCTGGACGTACAGCTGCACGTCCAACGGCAGCAGATAGAGCGCCTGCAGCCGATCGAGGTTGTCCACGGCGATGGTGCCGCGATAGCCGCTCTGCCCCAGCCGCTCCAGGGCCGTGAGCTCCGCCGATAGGCCGCTGAAGGCGAGCCGCTGCAGTTGATCCCTGTGCTGCAGCGCCCGGCGCTGCTGGCCGCGCCACCACTGGCCCCAGGCACCTGCCCCGGCCACCAGGGCGAGGCCGGCGGCGGCGCCCCCCGCCAACAGCCGCCGGCGGGAGGGATCGGGCAGCGCATCGGCATCCCCATCCGCATCCCCCTGGAGCGGCAATGGCATGACCGGCGCCGAGTCCACCGAAGGCCCTGCCTCCCGCAACACCCCCGCCTCCAGACGCAGCATCCGGTCGCAGTGCTGGGCCAGCGCGTCGCTGTGGGTCACCATCAGCAGGGCGGTGCCGGCCCGGCGGCAGAGATCCTGCAGCAGGGCGAAGAGCTCCGTTTCACTCTCCCCATCCAGGTTGCTGGTGGGCTCATCCGCCAACAACACGGCGGGGTTGGTGAGCAAGGCCCGCGCCACGATGGCGCGCCGCTGCTCGCCGCCGGATAGCTGCGCCGCCGTCACCTGCTGGCGATGGTCGAGCTGCACCGCCGCCAGCCAGCGCTCCGCCTCCGCCAGCAGCGCCCCGTCGCGGCTGCGACCCGCGAGCAGCGCCGGCAGCAGCACGTTCTCCAGGGTGCTGAGCGACGGCAGCAGGCTCGTGAACTGGCTGATGAAACCGATGGGACCGCGCCGCAAACGGCAGCGCTCAGCGGTGGAGAGGCTCCAGAGATCGCGGGGCTGCGGCACCAGCAGCTGCACCGAACCCCGCTGCGGCCGGCAGAGGCCGGCCAGCATCGCCATCAGGGTGGATTTGCCCGATCCGGAGCGCCCCAGCACCGCCACGGCTTCCCCCGGGCAGATGCCAACACTGGCCTCCACCACCCCCGCGGAGCCGTACAACTTGCGCAGGCCATCGGCCCGCAGGATCCACTCAGCCATCGTTCTGCACCAACAGCAGCGGATCACGCCGCAGCCAGGCCGCCGCGGCCACCAGCGCCGCCACGGCCCCCAGGGCGCTCAACAGCAACCAGAGCAGCAGCGCCAATCCCGCCAGCTGCGCCGCCGACACCTCCTGCAGCTGCAGCCCGACCTCGCCCAAGCGCAGGGCCAGCAGGGGCTGGAGTGCCGCCTGCAGGGCGGCGGCCACCCCCAGGCCCAGGGCCGCACCGCCGGCACACAGAACGGCGGCCTCCCCCACCAGCACCCCCACCAACTGCAGCGGCGTGGCCCCCAGGCTGAGCAGCAGCCCCAG
Source organism: Cyanobacteriota bacterium (assembly GCA_041157425.1). Classification (GTDB taxonomy): domain Bacteria; phylum Cyanobacteriota; class Cyanobacteriia; order PCC-6307; family Cyanobiaceae; genus Vulcanococcus. Next base: position 15,219 of record JBEBCX010000002.1, read on the forward strand.
CTCCTGGCGACGCTCCGCCGCAATGCCCACGTAGTAGAGGCTGATCAACAGCA
>JBEBCX010000003.1:0-15044 GCA_041157425.1 Cyanobacteriota bacterium
GATCACCGACCGGGAGTTCTTCGGCCAGCACTCTCTGGCCGCCACCGGCTACGTGCGCCGCCGCCGCAAGGCCGCCAGCCGCACGGTGGATCCCAACAAAATGCGGCCCGGCGATTTCGTGGTGCACCGCAACCACGGCATCGGCAAATTTCTGAAGCTGGAGAAGCTCGCCATCGGCGGCGAATCCCGCGACTACCTGGTGGTGCAGTACGCCGATGGGCTGCTGCGGGTCGCCGCCGACCAGCTGGGCAGCCTGGGCCGCTACCGCGCCACCAGCGAGCAGGCGCCGGAGCTCAACCGCATGGGGGGCACCGCCTGGAGCAAGGCCAAGGAGCGGGCCCGCAAGGCCGTGCGCAAGGTGGCGCTCGATCTGGTGAAGCTCTACGCCGAGCGCCACCAGGCCGCCGGCTTCCCCTTCCCCCCCGATGGCCCCTGGCAGAACGAACTGGAGGACTCCTTCCCCTACGAACCCACCCCCGATCAGCTCAAGGCGATCGGCGAGGTGAAGCGCGACATGGAGCAGCCCCAACCGATGGACCGGTTGGTGTGCGGCGATGTGGGCTTCGGCAAAACCGAGGTGGCGATCCGCGCCATCTTCAAGGCGGTCACCGCCGGCAAGCAGGTGGCGATGCTGGCCCCCACCACGGTGCTGGCGCAGCAGCACTGGCGCTCCCTGAGCGAGCGCTTCGCCCCCTACCCAATCAAGGTGAGCCTGCTCAACCGCTTCCGCACCGCCGGCGAGCGCAAGGCGATCCAGGAGGGGCTCACCGCCGGCACCGTGGATGTGGTGGTGGGCACCCACCAGCTGCTGGGCAAGGGCACCAGCTTCAAGCAGCTGGGCCTGCTGGTGGTGGATGAGGAGCAACGCTTCGGCGTCAACCAGAAGGAAAAGATCAAGGCCCTGCGCAAGGACGTCGACGTGCTGACCCTGTCGGCAACGCCCATCCCCCGCACCCTCTACATGAGCCTTTCGGGGGTGCGGGAGATGAGCCTGATCACCACGCCACCACCGCTTCGGCGTCCGATCAAAACCCACCTCACCGCCCTCGACGAGGAGGCGGTGCGCAGCGCCATCCGCCAGGAGCTCGACCGCGGCGGTCAGATCTTCTACGTGGTGCCGCGGGTGGAGGGGATCGAGGAGGTGGCCGAAGGGCTGCGCCAGATGATCCCGGGCCTGCGGCTGCTGGTGGCCCACGGCCAGATGGCCGAAGGCGAACTGGAGAGCGCCATGGTGGCCTTCAACGCCGGCGAAGCCGACCTGATGCTCTGCACCACGATCGTGGAGAGCGGCCTCGACATCCCGCGGGTCAACACGATCCTGATCGAGGACGCCCACCGCTTCGGCCTGGCCCAGCTGTATCAGCTGCGCGGCCGCGTTGGCCGCAGCGGCATCCAGGCCCATGCCTGGTTGTTCTATCCGGGGGATGCCTCCCTGAGCGAAGCGGCACGCCAACGGCTGCGGGCCATCCAGGAATTTGCGCAGCTGGGCAGTGGCTACCAGCTGGCCATGCGCGACATGGAGATCCGCGGCGTGGGCAACCTGCTGGGGGTGGAGCAGAGCGGCCAGATGGAGGCCATCGGCTTCGACCTCTACATGGAGATGCTGCAGGAATCACTGGCGGAGATCCAAGGGCAGGACATCCCGGCGGTGGACGACACCCAGATCGATCTGCCGATCACCGCCTTCATCCCCGGCGACTGGATCGCCGACAACGACGAGAAGATGGCCGCCTACCGGGCCGCGGCCGATTGCTCCAGCCCGGAGGGTCTGCTGCAGCTGGCGGCCGATTGGGTGGATCGCTACGGCGCCATCCCGGCACCGGTGATCTCCCTGCTGCAGCTGATGGAGCTGAAGCTGCTGGCCAAGCGCTGCGGCTTCTCCCGCATCAAACCGGAGAAGCCCAACATCGCCCTGGAAACCCCCATGGAAGAACCCGCCTTCCGGCTGCTGCGCCAGGGGCTACCGCAGCACCTGCACGGGCGGATGGTGTATCAGGCCGGCGCCGGCAGCACCGCCAAGGTGCTGGCCCGGGGGCTGGGGGTGCTGCCGATGGAGAAACAGGTGGAGGAGCTGATGGGCTGGCTGAAGCAGATGGCCGAGCAGATCCCGGGGGCCGACGGCCTCACCGACGGCCAGCGGCGCGAACGGCAGACGGCCCAGAACGAGGCGGTGCTGGCGGTGTGAGCCGCTCGGGGCCACCAAAGCCGCAAACATCCGTTACAATTCTGAGAAGTTCTGTAACGGCCGCCATGGGCGCTGGGCTCGGAGAGGTGATCGACCTGGGGACCGGCCTTGGTGGTCTCGGTGGTGGTGGTCTGAGCCTGGTGTCCTCCCTGGTGGGCCTGGTCGCCCTCGGCATCTACGCCCTGCTCCAGGGCGACACCGGCAACGACGACGACGACTCCACCCCGGGTGGCGGCCTCATGCAACCCGTGGGTTCAGCGGCCTAGGAGCCAATCCAGTCTCAGCCGGGCTTCGTCCTCAGGGCTGGCTCACGGCCGCCGGCACGTTGGCGCTGGACGGGTCGTAGAGCTTGGCTTTGGTGACCGTGCCGGCGGCGCGCACCTGCTTCACCAGGGTGGATTCCGCCACGCGGTACTGGCTGTCGCGCTTGGTGCCGAGGTCCTCCAGGCGCAGGCTCTGGGCCTCGGTGGCGCTGAGGCGAGCCCGCACATCGGGGTCGATGCCGTGCTTGTGGATGTCGCGGCCGTTGGGGGTCAGGTACTTGGCGATGGTCACGGTCATGCCGGAGCCATCGGAGAGGCTGCGCACCGACTGCACCAACCCCTTGCCGAAGGTCTTCTCCCCCACCACCACGGCGCGGTGGTTGTCCTGCAGGGCACCGGAGAGGATTTCACTGGCGCTGGCGGAGCCCTCATTCACCAGCACCACCAGGGGGCGCTGGGTCAGGGCGCGGCCGTTGGCGCGCTTGATGTCCTGGATGCCGTCGCGGGTTTTGGTGGAGACGATCACCCCCTCATCCAGCCACTGGCGGGCGATGGCGATGCTGGCCATCAGCAGACCGCCGGGGTTGCTGCGCAGGTCGAGCACGTAGCCCTGCACATCCTTGCCCTCCAGCTCCTTGAGGGCCGCGGCCATGTCCTTGGCGGCGTTGGCGTTGAACTGTTTGAGGCGGATGTAGCCAATGCGGCTGCCGTTGGGGCCGGGGTTCACGCGGCTGTCCACCGCATGCAGCTCAATCCGCTCCCGCACCAGGGCCGTGTCCACCAGCTTTCCGGAGCGGCGCAGCTGCAGCTTCACGCTGGTGCCCGCCTGGCCGCGGATCAACTTCACCGCGTCCTCGGTCGACATGCCCTTGGTGGCCTTGCCGTCGATCGAGACGATCACATCCTTGGGCTGCACGCCGGCCCGGGAGGCGGGGGAGCCCTCGATCGGGCTCACCACCACCAGCTCCTTGGTGTCCTTATCCAGGCTCAGCTGGATGCCCACCCCGGAGAGTTCCCCCGAGGTGTCGATCTGCATTTCCTTGAACTCCCGCGGATCCAGGAAGCGGGTGTAGGGATCGTCGAGGCTGGCGAGCATGCCGCGGATCGCCTCGTAGCTCTCCTTGGTGCTGCCGTAGCTCTTGGAGAGCACCTGGCGCCGCAGGGCACGCCAGCGCTCCGGCGTGTACTTGCCGTTGATGTCCAGGTAATCCCGGAACACGATCTGCCAGGTCTGGTCGATGACCTCCTTGGGGCTGTCGCTGATCAGCGAGGCCGCACTGGGGGCCAGCAGGGGCGGCAGCGTGATGGCCCCCAGGGCCCCCGCGCCCACCAGGATCACCAGGCTGTTACGACCGAAACGGTTGCGGCGAAACCCGGCACCAGCCTTGCCCATTCCCTGAGCCCCCAAGCTCTGGACGTGTTCTCAAACTAGCTCCCGATTCAGGCGCCAATCGGCCCGGAAAACCGCAGAAAAACGGCGGCTCCCCGCCACAGCCATCAGGGGTCGAACCAGCGGCCGTCCTCCTTGATCAGCGCGATCAGGGCCTCCACCCCCTCGGCCTCCGGCACCCGCCGGATCTCCTCCCGCCCGCGGTAAAGCGAAATCACCCCTGGGGTCTTGCCCACGTAGCCGTAGTCGGCGTCGGCCATTTCACCGGGGCCATTCACGATGCAGCCCATCACGGCGATGTCGAGGCCGGTGAGGTGGGCGGTGGCGCTGCGCACCTTGTGCAGCACCTCCTCCAGGTTGAACAGGGTGCGGCCGCAGCTGGGGCAGCTCACGTACTCCACCATCGTTTTGCGGAGCCCGATGGCCTGGAGGATCGCGTAGCAAACCGGGATCTCCTTCTCCGGTGCCTCGGTGAGCGACACGCGGATCGTGTCCCCCAACCCCTCCGACAGCAGGGTGGCGATGCCGGCGGTGCTCTTGATGCGGCCGTAGTCGCCGTCGCCGGCCTCCGTCACCCCCAGGTGCAACGGGTAGTGGAAGCCCTCCGCATCCATGCGGTCGGCCATCATCCGGTAGGCGGCGAGCATCACCGGCGCCCGCGACGCCTTCATCGAAATCACGATGTTGTGGAAGTCGAGCCGGTCGCAGATGCGGATGAACTCCAGGGCGCTCTCCACCATCCCCAGGGGGGTGTCGCCGTAGCGGAACAGCATCCGCTCCGCCAGCGAGCCGTGGTTCACACCGATGCGCAGGGCCTTGTCCTGCTGCTTGAGCAGCTGCACCAACGGCTCAAAGGTGTCGGTGATGCGATCACCGATGGCGGCGATCTCCGCGTCGCTGAATTCGGTGCGGTTGGGGTCCGGCTTGTCGAACACGAACAGCCCCGGGTTGATGCGCACCTTGTCGACGTGCTGGGCCACCTCCAGGGCGATCTTCATGCCGTTGTGGTGCACATCCGCCACCAGGGGCACCGGCCGGTAGTGCTGCTCCAGGCGCTGGCGGATCTCCCCCATGGCCTTGGCATGGGCCAGCGATGGCACCGTGACCCGCACGATCTCGCAGCCCGCCTCGTGCAGGCGGCGGATGCCGGCGGTGGCCCCCTCGATGTCGAGGGTGTCCTCGTTGATCATCGACTGCACCACCACCGGGTGCTCGCTGCCGATCCAGACATCGCCCACCCGCACGCTGCGGGTGGGGCGGCGGCGAATCACGGTGTCGTAGCGGGGGTTCGCTGCCGCCTCAAGGGCCGCAGGGGAAGCCAGAGAGGCAGTCATGGCAGCAGCGGACCGGGTCACGGGGCGTTGTGGCGCAAGCCTGTCACAGCGGAGCGGGCAATTGGGCCAGCCGGCTCTGCACCAGCCGCAGGTCGTCCAGGGTGAGGGCCTTGGGGGAGCCCGGCCGCTCGGAGGGGTTCCGCAACAGATAGGAGGGATGCAGGATCGGCATCAGCCAGCGCCCCTGCCAGGGCCGCCACTGCCCCCGCAGGGTGGTGATGCCCCCCTTGATCCCCAGCACCCCCTGCAGGGCACTGGCCCCCACCAACACCACCAGCGGCGCATCCACCAGGGCGATCTGCTGCTCCAGCCAGGGCCGGCAGGCGGCCAGTTCCGCGGCACTGGGCTTGCGGTTGTCGGGCGGACGGCACTTGACCACGTTGCAGATGTAGGCGTCGCGGTTGCTGTCGATGCCGGCGCTCTGCAGCAGCCGATCCAGCAGCTGACCGGAGCGCCCCACAAAGGGCAGGCCCTCCAGATCCTCCTGGGCCCCGGGGGCCTCGCCGATCAGCAGCAGCCGCGCCCGCGGGTTGCCGCGGCCCACCACCACCTGCAGGCGGCCGTTCGCCAGCCCGCAGCGCCTGCAGGCGGCACAGGCCGACGCCAACTGCTGCAACGAATCGAGCTCCGATGTCATGGGGAGGGGGCCAGCAGCAGCAGGCCGTTGCCCTCCGGATCCAGCAGCCAGGCCTCCTGGCCGAAGGGCTCCTGGCGGGGGGGCTCCAGCGGCTGGGCGCCGAGGGCGAGGGCCTCGGCCAGGCAGGCCTCCAGGGCAGCGGCGCCCCCGGGCAGCCGCAGGCACAGCCCCAGGCGGGCTCGGCCGCGGGGCACGGGCCGGGCCCGAGCGGGGGCATAGATCTCCAGCAGGCCGCCCCCCGGCAGGGGCAAGCGCCAGTGCTGCGGCGCCAGGCCAGCCTGGGGCTCAACCCCCATCACCGCCCCGTAGAACCGCGCCAGGGCCGTGGGGTCATCGGCCGCCAGCACCACGGAGGCCTCAGGGGTGGGCAAGGGCTGAGCCATGGCGGCGGACGGCGCTGCAGATGGTGCCGATGGTTTCGGCGTGAACGGTACGCGGGGCCCACATGGGGCAGGATGCTGGTCAGCACGCCCGCGCCAATGCTGCGCCAGCCCCCCCAGCACACGGCACTGCATCTGTCGGCGCGGGCTCAGGCCCTGCAGCCCTCCCTCACCCTGGCCATCGCCGCCAAAGCCAAGGCGCTCAAGGCGGACGGCCAGGACATCTGCAGCCTCAGCGCCGGCGAACCGGATTTCGACACGCCGGCGTTCATCCGTCAGGCCGCCGCCGCCGCCCTGGAGGCCGGCCACACCCGCTATGGCCCCGCCGCCGGCGAACCGGCCCTGCGGGAGGCGATCGCCGCCAAGCTCAGCCAGGAAAACGGTGTCGCCACCACGGCCGATCAGGTGCTGGTGACCAACGGTGGCAAACAGGCGCTCTACAACCTGTTCCAGGTGCTGCTGGGCCCGGGGGATGAGCTGCTGCTGCCATCTCCCTACTGGCTGAGCTATCCGGAGATCGCCCAACTGGCCGGCGCCAGCGTGCGCCTGATCCCCAGCACCGCCGCCGAGGGCTTTCGCCTCGACCCGCAGCGCCTGGAGGCGGCCATCACCCCCGCCAGCAAGCTGCTGGTGCTCAACAGCCCCTCCAACCCCACCGGCATGGTGAGCAGCCGGGCCGAACTGGAGGCCATTGCCGCGGTGCTGCGGCGCCACCCCCAGGTGGCGGTGGTGTGCGACGACATCTACGAATTCCTGCTGGCCCCCGGCCACCAGCACCACAGCCTGGCGGCCCTGGCCCCCGACCTGGCCGATCGGGTGTTCAGCGTCAACGGCTTCGCCAAGGGCTGGGCCATGACCGGCTGGCGCATCGGTTGGCTGGCCGGCAACGGCGCCGTGGTGAAGGCGGCCATCGCCCTGCAGAGCCAGAGCACGAGCAATGTCTGCAGCTTTGCCCAGTTCGGCGCCCTGGCGGCCATCAATGGCCCCCGCGACTGCGTGCACGCCATGGCGGAGCAGTTCAACCGCCGCCGCAGCCTGCTCAGCGATGGGCTGCGGGCCATCCCCGGGCTCACCCTGCTGCCCCCCGAGGGGGCCTTCTACGCCTTCCCCGACATCAGCAGCACCGGGCTCGACTCCATGACCATCTGCAACCGGCTGCTGGAGGAGCAGGGGCTGGCGGTGGTGCCCGGGGTGGCCTTCGGCGACGACGGCTGCATCCGCCTCTCCTGCGCCGCCTCCGAAACCACCCTGGAGGATGGCCTGTCCAGACTGGAGCGGTTCATCCGCGGCCTCTGAGCCGCCCCCTTGATGCGCATCTCCTTTGGCCGGGCCCTGGCCACGGGCCTCAGCCTGGCGCTGCTGCCGGCGGTGCTGCCCCCCACGCCCCTGGCCCCCGGCCTGACGGGCCCCATGGCAGCCGAGGCTGAGCCGGCGAAACCGCTGCCGGTGCTGCGCATCAGCGCCATCCCCGACCAGAACCCCGAAAAACTCAACCGCCTCTACGGCTTGGTGGCCCGTGAGCTCAGCCGCCAGCTGAGCGTGCCGGTGAAGTACGTGCCGATGACGGACTACGCCGCCGCGGTGACCGCCTTCCGCACCGGCGATCTGGATGTGGTGTGGTTCGGCGGGCTCACCGGTGTGCAGGCCCGCCTGCAGAAGCCCAGTGCGCGCGTGTTGGCCCAGCGCGACATCGACGTGTCGTTCCGGAGCATCGTCATCGCCAACGCCCGCAGCGGCCTGCAGCCGGTGCGCTCCATCGCCGGCCTGCGCGAGCTCAAGGGGCGCCGCTTCACCTTCGGCTCCGAGAACTCCACCTCCGGCCGGCTGATGCCCCAGTACTTCCTGGCCAAGGCGGGGGTGAAACCGAGCCAGTTCGCCGGTGGTGCCCCCGGCTTCAGCGGCAGCCACGACGCCACCATCGCCCTGGTGCAGAGCGGGGCCTACGAGGCCGGCGCCGTGAACGAGCAGGTGTGGCGCTCCAGCCTGCACAACGGCAAGGCGAACCGCGCCAAGGTGATGGCCATCTGGACCTCACCGGGCTACCCGGACTACCACTGGATCGCCCAGGGCAACCTCGATGGGCGCTACGGCAAAGGCTTCACCGCCAAGCTGCAGAAGGCGATCCTCAGCTGGCGCCCCAGTGACCCGGAGCAGAAGGTGATCCTGGGCCTGTTCGGCGCCCAGCAGTTCGTCAAGGCCACCCCGGGCGAGTACAAGCGCATCGAGCAGGTGGGCCGCGAGATCGGCAAGATCCGCTGACCGACCTGCCCCCTGGCCAGCCAGCGCAGAATGGGGGAATCGGCGATGGGTCCCTCCCCTGCGATGACGCTGCTGATCGATCTGGTGCTGGTGGTGGCGGGGCTGCTGCTCTGGCAGCGCAGCTGCAGCGAAGGGGACGACGTGTGGGTGTTGTTCCTGCGCACCCTGGCGGTGATCGACCTGGCGGTGGTGGTGCTGGGCAATGGCGTGCTGTGGGTGGAGCTGGGGCTGCTGGCCCTGGTGCTCAGCCTGCCCTCGGTGGCCCGGCTGGAACAGCGGGAGCGGCGGCCATGAACCCCCGCGGCCCCGACCTGGTGGAGCTGGCGCTGGTGGGCTTGATCCTGGCGCTGATGGCCTTCCGCTTCGGCTAGGCACCCCCCAACGGGCAGCATGGCCTGATGGCCGGCCCCAGCCCAGACCCCCAGTCCCCAGCGGTGCTCGAGCTGCGGCAGATCCACGTGCCGGGCCGTGGGCAGCCGCGGCTGGATGGCGTATCGCTGCAGCTGCGGCCGGGGGAGCGGGTGGCGCTGCTGGGCCCCAGTGGCGCCGGCAAGAGCACCCTGCTGGCGGTGGCCAATGGCCTGCTCAGCCCGGCATCGGGGCAGGTGCTCTGGCAGGGGGAACCGCAGGCCAGGGGCGCCCGGGCCCGGCGCCGCCAGCAGGCCCGCATCGGCACCCTCTGGCAAGACCTGCGCCTGATCGACGAACTCACGGTGCAGCAGAACCTCAACTGCGGCCGGCTGGCGCAGTGGGGCTGGCCGCGGGCGGTGCTCAACCTGCTGCTGCCCCTGGAAACCGGCCCCTGCCAAGACGCCCTGCGCCAGCTCGACCTCGACCCCCAGCTGCTGGAGCAACCGGTGTCGCTGCTCTCCGGCGGCCAGCGGCAGCGGGTGGCGATCGCCCGGCTGCTGCGCCAGAACCCCACCCTGCTGCTGGCGGATGAACCCCTGGCCAGCCTCGATCCACGGCTGGCGCTGGAGTTGCTGGAGCTGCTGCTGATCCATGGCCAGGCACCGCGGGCCCTGCTGCTGAGCCTGCACCGCCCCGATCTGCTGGAGGGGTTCGACCGGGTGATCGGCCTGCGCCAGGGCCGTCTGCAGTTCGATTGCCCCCTGGCGGCCCTGCAACCGCAGCAGCTGCAGGCGCTCTATGCGGAGTCAGCGCCGCCTGTGCCCCTTCCACAGCCATGAGGCCCGCCGCGCCGCTGCTGCCGCTGCTGCCGGCCCTGGTGCTGCTGCCCATGGCGCTTGTGCTGCCGGGCTTGGTGCACGGCGGCGGCTGGGACTTGATCGGGGCTTTTGCGGCGGCGGCCCTCCACCCCAGCAGCGACCCGCTGGTGCTCGGGGCCCTGGTGGGGGGGCTGGGCACCACCGTGGGCATGGCCCTGCTGGGCTGGGCGATGAGCCTGCTGCTGGGGTTGCCCCTGGGGTTGCTCAGCTCCCGGTTGCTGTGGCGCAGCCTGGTGGGCACGGCCCTGCCGGCAGACCTGGTGCGACGGCTGCTGGCAGTGCCCCGCTCGATCCATGAGCTGATCTGGGGGTTGTTGCTGCTGCAGCTCGTGGGGCAGCAACCGGCCGTGGCCGTGCTGGCCATCGCCATTCCCTTCGGCGCCCTGGTGGCGCGGGTGGTGAGCGATCTGCTCGATGCGCTGCCGGAGCGCAATCTGCAGGGCCTGCTGGCGGCGGGCACACCGGCGCCGGCGGCGCTGCTCACCGCCCTGGGGCCGCCGCTGCTGCCGGGGCTGATCAGCTACGGCGGCTACCGGCTGGAGTGCGCCCTGCGCAGCGCCACCCTGCTGGGGGTGTTCGGCCTGGGGGGCCTGGGCAATGAGCTGCTGCTGACGCTGCAGTCGCTGCAGTTCCGCGAGCTGTGGAGCGGGCTGTGGCTGCTGCTGGCGGTGATGCTCAGCCTCGAAGCGCTGGTGTCGGCCCTACGGCGGCGCTGGAGCATGCCGGCACGGCTGGCCCTGGAGCAACGCCGGCCCGTGGGCCGCTCCAGCCGTGAGCTGGTGCTGGCGGCCGCGGCCCTGGTGCCGCTGTTGCTGGGGGTGGGGCGGGCCCTGGCGGTGGACCCGGCGGCCCTGCTGCACTGGCAGAGCCTGCCGCCCCTGCCCGCCGGCGGCTGGCAGGCGGCCCTGCAGCTGCCCTGGCTGGCGCTGGTGGGCCAAACGGTGCTGCTCACCACCCTGGCGGCGGCCCTGGCGGTGGGCGGTGCGCCGCTGCTGTTGCTGCTGGTGGCCCCCTGGCCCTGGGGCCGCTGGCTGCTGCGGTTGGTCTGGGCCCTGGGGCGGCTGTGGCCGCCGCCACTCACGGCCCTGCTGCTGTTGTTCGTGTTCAAGCCCAGCCTCTGGATCGCCGCCCTGGCCCTTGGCTTCCACAACCTCGGCATCCTGGGGCGGCTGCTGCTGGAGGGGGTGGAGGCCGCCGGGCCGGAGCGGGAGGACGCCCTGCGCGGCGGCGGCAGTGGCGCCCGCCTGGCTCTTCTCTATGGGCGCTTCAGCGGCCTGGCCCGCTCCTACCTGGCCTATGGGGCCTACCGGGCCGATGTGATCCTGCGGGAAACCGTGGTGGTGGGCCTGGTGGCGGGCACGGGCCTGGGCAGCCAGCTGCGCGAAAGCCTCAGTGCCTTCGCCTTCGACCAACTGGCCCTGCTGCTGGCCGCCTATGCCCTGCTCACCCTGCTGGGGGAAGATCTCAGCGACCGCGCCCGCCGGGCCCTGCTGCGTCCATGAGCATCCCGATCCCGCGCAAGTTGATCGTGCTGGGGGACAGCGGCGTCTACGGCTGGGGCGACCCGGAGGAGGGCGGCTGGTGCGAACGGCTGCGCCGCCACTGGATGGGGCTGCCCGGGGCGCCGGTGCTCTACCCGCTCGGGGTGCGGGGCGACGGCCTGGAGCGGGTGGCGGCCCGCTGGCACCAGGAGGTGAGCTGCCGCGGTGAACTGCGGCGCCAGCTGCCCCAGGGGGTGTTGCTGGCCATGGGCCTCAACGACAGCGCCCGGGTGGGCCGCGCCGATGGGCGCCCCCAGCTCGATGCGGACGGGTTTCTGTTCGGCCTGCAACAGCTGCTGGGGCAGATCCGTGCGGTGGCGCCGGTGATGGTGCTGGGGCTCACCCCCGTGGATGAACAGGCCATGCCCTATGCCGATGTGCTCTGGTACGGGCTCGAGGCGGTGCGCCACTACGAGCGGCTGCTGGAGGAGGCCTGCCTGGAGGCGGATGTGCCGTTTCTGCCCCTGCTCGACGGACTGCTGGCGGACCCGGCCTGGTTGCAGTGGCTGGGCCCCGATGGCCTGCACCTCAACGGCGAGGGGCACCGCCAGGTGTACGAGCGCGTGCGGCACTGGCCGGCGCTGCTGCGTTGGGCTGATCTGCAACCCCTGCACAGCACCACGCCGCTGGCCTGAGCGCCTCCCCCAAATGGGGGAGCGGATCGCCCGCAGCGGGGGGACGGGCCGGCGGTGGCGGCCGCAGACCGTGGAAACACGGATCTTCAGCACCCATGCCCGCCCCGACCCGCTCCCGCAATGCCGATCTGCTGGCGGCCTACGGCCGCTGCCGCAGCACCGCCAACCGCAACGCCGTGGTGCACGCCAACCTGCCGCTGGTGTGGCGCCTGGCCCGGGAGGAGAGCCGGCGCAGCGGCCATCCCTTCGAGGATCTGGTGCAGGTGGGCTGCCTGGGGCTGATCCGGGCGGTGGAGCGCTACGAAGCCCGGCACGGCACCACCTTGAGCACGGCCGCTTGCCCGTGGATCCGGGGGGCCATGCGCCACTACCTGCGCGACCGCTGCCGCCCCCTCAGCGGCAGCCACCACCTGCTGGAGCTGGTGGCGCGGGGCCAGCGGCTGCAACAGCAGCGGCAACACCAGGGGTTGGAGCCCCTGGCGCCGGAGGCCTTGGCCCAGGCGTTGGGCACCACCGCCGAGCGGTGGCGCGAGGGGCTGCAGCTGCAGCGGGGCCTGCGGCTGGTGAGCCTGGATCAACCCCAGGGGAGCGCCGAGGGGGAAAGCCTGGTGGAGCTGCTGCCGGCACCGGCGTGGGAGGGCGATGACGATGGCGCCGGTGGCTACGGGGCGGCCCTGCGGTGGGAGCAGCGGCGACGGTTGTGGCGCGGCCTCAAGGGGCTGGACCGCAGCCAGCGGCGGCTGGTGCTGGGGCGGTTGCTGCTGCGGCGCTCCTGGCGGGAGCTGGGCCGACCCCTGGGGCTGAGCGGCAAGGTGAGCCAACGGCGCTGCCAGCGGGCCCTCGCGCTGCTGCGGCAGCGGCTGCTCGAGGGGGATCAGGCGGGCAATCAGGCCGTGAATCAAGCGGTGAATCAGACCAGCCCGAGCCCCTGGGCCAGCAGCATCGCCAGCACCGCCGCCAGCAGCGTCTGAATGGCGTTCACGAGCTCGTTGCTGAGCCACAGCCAACGGCGCTGCAGCGCCGCACCGATCCAGCTCTCCAGCAGGGTGGCCGCCAGGCCCACCACGGTCACCAGCAGCCAGCTGGCCCCATCGCTCAGCAACCCCAGCCGCAGCATCACCGCCGCCATCAGCCCACTGCCCAGCAGGCTGGCGGCGGTGCCCTCCAGGCTGATGGCCCCCTCGGTGCCGGGGGGCACGGGCTGAAGCGTGGTGATCAGCACCGTGTGGCGCCCCCAGCGCTTGCCGATCTCGCTGCCGAAGGTGTCCGCCAATTTGGCGGCAAAGCTGGCGGCAAAGCCCAGCTGCAGCAGGGCCACCGGCGCCGTGGGCAGCACCGTGAGCAGCGCCAGGCTGGCGCCGGTGGCCGCCGATCCCCACACGTTCTCCGGCCCCCGCCGGCCGCCGCGGGCCTCCGCCAGCCCCTGCTGCTGCTTGCGCCGGAAGCCGAGGCGCGTTACGAGCGACCCGAGGGCCAGGTAGAGCACCACCGCCCACCAGCCGGGCCAGTCGAGGCTGCCGAGCAACAGGGTGCCCAGCACACCCGCCTGCACCCAGCCGGCCGGGGTGAGCAGCGGCAAACGCTGGGCCGCGGCGATCAGCACCGCATTGATCAGCAGGGCCCAGAACCAATGCTGCAGCCGCTCCGGACTGGCCAGCACCAACAGCTCGAGCATGGCCAATGGCGCCAACGGTGCCTGCAAGCTAGAGGCCAACAAAGCTTGTGTTGCACTGCCCTAAGGGACGGCCGCGCCGGTGGCTTCGGCAGCGGATAATCACCTCAACGGCCAGCCGATCAGCGCCATGGTGTTCAACTCCAAGGGCAAGTTCTTTCTCAACCTGGATGAGAAGGCGGCGGCAGCCCCCGTCACCGTGGCGCCGGTGAAGCAGGCAGCCCCGGCCAAGCCGGCAGCCACCAAGGCCGACGCCAAGCCGAGCATCCAGGCCCCGGCCGCCGGCGCCGCCAGCGCAGCCACCACCACCGCTGCTGCCACCAGCGCGGCCGACAATGCCGCTCCCCAGGGCAAGGTGCTCACCACCGCCGAGGCCATCGCCGCTGAGCTGGCCGCCGCCCAGGCCGCTCGCCCCGCAGCGGTGGATGCCACCTTCGCCCCCGACTGCCTCACCCCCGGCGGTGCCCTGCCGATGCGCCGCCGCAGCGGTGGCGCCAACCTGGCGGGCTTCCGCGCCATGGCCGGTGGCCTGTTCGGCAAGAAATAGGCCGCAAGCCGCCGGGCGGCCGATCAACAACCGCCGCGCCGCCAGCGCCACCGGGCCAGGCCCGCCATCCCCGCCACCGCGGCGGTGGAACTGCGCAGGATGCGCGGCCCCAGCTGCACGGGCCGCCAGCCGGCCGCCAGGGCCAGCCGCTCCTCCGCCCCACTCCAGCCCCCCTCCGGGCCGCAGGCGAGCCACACCTCCCCAGCGGCGTCGCCCCCGTCGCCCTCCAGGGGCCCGCTCAGATCCGGCAGCTCAGCCTGGCGTGTGGTGGCCCAGAGCCCCAGCGCCCCTGGGGCCAACGGCTCCGCCAGCAGGGCCGCCAAGGGTTGCGGCTCGTCGATGCTGGGCAGCCACAGCCGTTCGCACTGCTCCGCCGCCTCGGCGGCGATGCTGCGCCAGCGCTCCGGCTTGAGCTGGCCCAACACCGCCGTGCGCTCGCACAGCAGGGGGATCAGGCGGTCGACCCCCAGCTCCACCGCCATGCGCACCACCAGCTCGAAATCCCGCTTCACCACCGCCGCCGCCAGCACCAGCGACGGCTTCGGGGCGCTCTGGTGGCAGGCGGGCTGGGCGAGGGGGCTCTGCAGCTGGGCGGCATCGGCGCTGAGCAGGGCAGCGTTCCAGAGCGAGCCCTCCCCGTCGATCACCGCAAAGCCATCGCCGGGGCCGTAGCGCAGCACCCGGGTGAGGTAGCGGCTCTCCTCGGCGGTGAGGGCGAGGGCTCCACCGGCCGCCGCCAGCAGCCGCGGGCGGGGCACCAACAGCCGGCGCTGCTCCCGCGCCATGGCTCAGGCGTCGGGATCGGCCAGGTCAAACGGGCTGGCCGGGCTCTCCTCCACCGGCCAGTCGTCGTTCACCCCACCGATCACCAGCTCCTCGATCTGCACCACGTCGGTGTCGAGCTGGCGCAGGGTGTTGATCAGCACGTCGAGGGCCAGGGCATCGCTGGTGCCCATGTCGAGCCAGCAGCGG
>JBEBCX010000004.1:0-14735 GCA_041157425.1 Cyanobacteriota bacterium
GCGCGGATCCCCGCCTGGTTTCAGAACCGCTGCGCCCGTGACACCACCGCCCGCTACCAGCGCCGCAGCGACGGGCGGATCACGGTGATCAACCGCTGCCTCACCCGCGGGGGCAAGGTCGACGAAGCGGAGGGGCTGGCCCGGGTGCTCGACCCCACCACCAATGCGCGCTTGCAGGTGAGCTTCGTGAGCCTGTTGGGTTGGCGTCCGTTCTGGGGCGACTACTGGATCATCGGCATCGACCCCGACTACCGCTGGTTGGTGGTAGGCGATCCACGCCGCCAATACGGCTGGATCCTCAGCCGCAGCGCCAGCCTCGAACCGGCCCAGCTGGAGGCTGCCCTGCAGGCCCTAGAGCGCAACGGCTACCAACGCTCCAGGTTTGTGTTCACGCCCCAAACGGTGCCCACACCCCAAAGTTGAGCAGCAAGCGCTCCAGAATGGAGTTGGCACCATCAGCTCGCCGCCAATCCCGCCCGTGACACCTCCAAGCCGCGACCAGATCCTTGCCGCCTCCGCCGGCTGGGTGGCGGTGGTGCTCAATGTGGTGCCGGGGCTGGGGGCCGGCTACCTCTACCAGCGGCGCTGGAAGGCCTACTGGATCACCTCAGCCCTGGCCACCGCCTGGTTTGTGGCCGGCGCAGCCCTGGGGCAAAACGCCGATGCCGCCGCGGAAGCCCAAAACCAACTGGTGGGGTTGGTGGGTCTTGTGGCCCTGGCGGCCGTCACCGCCACCGAGGCCGGCCTCGCCGTGCGCCGCGTGCGCCCCCGAGCCTGATTCAAGGGCAGCCGAGTTTGATCTGCTCCGCGAAGATCGCACTGATGCGCCTGTCGTGGGCGGTGCGGATCGGCTGCTCGTAGCGCTCCCGCTCCGCGGCGTTGGCGTAGGGGAAGGTGCCGTAGATGCACTCGTACCAACCGCCGAGCCGATCGGGGGCGGTGGGCTTGACTCCGCACCGTTGGCGTTCGCGCTCCTCCTCGCGAGTGGCGGCCAAACGATCGAGATCCCTGCTGAGTGCGGCCATGGCCTCGCCTTCCGCCTGATCCAGGGCAATGCACTTGCGGTAATCCGCCGCAAACGCCGACTCACTGCACAGCAACGCAGCGGCCACCAACCAACGACGCATGGGATCCCAGAGAGCTGGGCTCAGCTTGGCAACGCTTTGGCGTCCACGCCAACGCCCAAGCGTTGCCAGCCAGGCCGGAGCTATTTGTTGGGCCCCGATTGGGAGAGCTTCTTGAGTTGGTCGCCGAGCTTGTCGATCTCGGTTTTGTCCTCGCCCTTGAAATCCTTGGCGCAGCTGTTGAGCACGCCGCCGGCAATGCCGATGGCGGCACCGTTCTGCAGTTGCTGCGACTCCAACTTGGTGGGCTTGCCCCCCTGGATGATCTCCGAGCCATGGCCGAAGGCAATGGCACCAGCCACCATGGCCACCGCCGCCGAGTAAGCCTTGGCGAAGGGAACCCCCTGGGCCACCAGGTTGCACACCACGTTGGCGCCCATCCCCTGATACAGGAACAGCTGCTGGTCGGAGGCCGGTGCCACCGGCGGCTGCTGGGCCAGGGCGGGCGGGGTGAGCCCGATCAGCGCCGACAGCCCCACCAGGGCCGAACGGCGCCAAAGGAAGGAACGCGAAGGGGAGCAGCGCATCAGATCGGAGCCCAACGGGGGCACATCAGGGATGGCGCGGAAGCTACCACCACTGCTCTGTCGCCCAGGCCACCGAACCGGCAGCGGCGGCCTCAGATCGAGCGGCGGTGCTGGGCGGTGCGCACCTCCTTCACCAACTCCCGCAGGCCCAGACAGGCGAAGGCCACGAGAATCGCCAGTTCGGTCAGCGCAACGGAGTCCATGGCGGTCCAAACGGGGGCATGCCCGTCCTAGCCATGGCCGCCCAAGCCGACCACAGCCGCCCCACACCCCCCTTGACGGCACCCACGCATGCAGCTAGTACAGACGTACTGACGCGAGCTGGCGATGGAGCACGAAGCCTGGGGCGATCTGCCGGATGGGGTGCTGCGCCGTTGCCGCAGCGGACGGGTGTGCATCACCTGCCAGGGCTTTGGATACGAAACCGACGCCCACTGCCGCACCCTGCTGGTGTGCCACCTGCACCGGGCCCACATCCCCCAGGGGCAGCACCTGGTGAGCCGCTGCCCCCAGTGGTTGCCGCGGCTGGAAACGCGCATCGGCTGGGCCCCGGAGGCGGCCTGAGGCAGGGCGGGCTCAGTTGTTGCCGAGCTTGTCGCTGAAGCCGTCGTAGGGATCGAACTCAGCCCAACTGGAGTTGGACTGCTCCGGCAGCCCGCCGCGGGCCGCAGCACCATCGAGCTGGGTGTCGCCCAGGTCGATGGCGTCACAGGTGACGCCGCCCCCGGCCACCGGCTGGCAATCGCCGTACACCACCTGGGCCCCCAGGGGCAGGGGCCCCAGCGCCACCAGGGCCGCCAGGATCACCAGCCAGCGCTCCGCCATGGACCTAGGGGCAGTTGTTCTGGCTCAGCTCAGCCGTGAGGGCATTGAGCCGGCGGGTGTAGCGGTTGGCCACCTGCTGGGAGGCGGCGGTGGCTGCCGCGGCGTTCTGGGGCTGTTTTTTGCACGTGTCGTAGCTGATCCAGGCGGCATAGCTGGCCCCATCCGGCGGCAGCGGGCAGAGCTGCAGCATGCGGTTGATGTGGGCGAAGTAGGTGTCGCTGGCCTGCTGGTCGATCAGGGCGCCGTAGGCGCGTTGCATGGCTTGGCAGCTGGCCAGATCAGCGGCGGCAGGTGAAGCCGTGCCCAGCACGGCCAGGGCAATCACGAGCGAACGCATCAGAGCAGCCATCACTGACCCCAGCATGGCCAGGGCCAGCGGCCTTGGCAGGGGCTCAACCCCGCGGTGCCACCCCGAGCGCCTGGGCGCCGTAGTGCTGGGTCATCTCCGCCTGCATGTGCCAGGCCTTGAGCAGCGATTTGGCGAGGGCGCGCAGCTCCTCGAGATCGGTGCAGGCATCGATGGCCCGCGCCTGGGTTTCATGCTCAAACTGGCGGGCCAGGGACAGGTCAGGCATGACCTCGAAGCAATGTGAAGAAACCTTAAGCAGGCCGTTGGGGGTGCCGTTGGCGGATGCCCGAACCGGTTCCGCTGACCAGGCTGGGGCTGAGCCCTGCGCCCTGAAGCCCGTGACCGCCCCCATGCCCACCGGTGAAGCCACCCGCCAGTGCGCCGCCGACATTGCGGCCCTGTGCGATCCCGGGGCGGAGGCCCCTGGCGCCGTGCAGCTGGGCTGGCGGTTCTTCGCGGAGCTCGACGCCGACAGCCTGCGCTCCTGGCGCGCCCAGAACCTGGAGCAACAACGCCAAGCCCTTGGCACGGAGGCCTGGCAACGGCACTTCGGGATCGGCGATGGGCAGCCCTACGCCTCCGTGGCGCAGCTGCTGGATTGCACCGATTGGAACGCCCTGATCACCACGGTCATTCCAGGCTTGCGTCCTTAGCGTGGGCGCAACCGGGCGCGCCGCCATGCCCCTGCTGCTCCGCCGCCTCGCGCTGGCCGCCGTGGCCGCCACCGCGATCACCATCACCAACGGCACAGCCGTCCAAAGCCAGCAGCAAACCTGGTTCACGTCGCCACCCTCCTCGGTGACGTTCACCAACTACTACTGGTACGTGATGCTGGCGAGCCAGTACTACTTCACGGTGACGTTGCCGGCCAACGCCGGAGCCGGCCTCGGCGGCATGGTGATCCAACAGACCCGCGGCGCCGACCGCAACTTCCAGTTCTTCCCCAACCAAACCACCGCCTTCGTGGGCACCCCCCGGCAGGAGGGCAAGGCCTTTCCGGTGAAGGCCGTGTTCGACGATGCCTCCCGCACGATGACCGTGACGTTCCTGGAGGCGCCGCAACCGGGACAAACGGTGACCGTGAGCCTGGTGCCGCAGAACAACCCCCGCTGGGCTGACACCTACATGTTCGCGGTGCAGGCCCTGCCGGCCGGGCCGAATCCGGTGGCCGTCTCGCTCGGCTACGCCACGATGAACATCTACGACATGCGGGGGAATTAGCCCCCGGGCTGACACAAACCGGGCGATTCGGGATGGCACTGCCAAACTGCCCGCATCCAGTACCGCCCTCCCCCGTGATGCTCAAGCGCGCCGCCACCCTCGCCTCCCTGGGCCTCGGCCTGGTGCTCAGCGCCGGCCAGGCCGCCCTCGCCCAGGGTGCCGCCAGCAAGACTCCGGCGGCCACGGCTCCGGCGGCTACAGCAGCGCCGGCCGCCACCCCGATCAGCCAGGCCACCCTGCAGAGCTACATCGACGTGGTGTCGATCAACATGTGCACGCTGCTGAAGCAGAACGTGGCCTACCCCACGGTGTATCAATCGGCCGTGAGCACCATTGCCGCGATTGTGATCAACGAGAACGGCTCGATGATCCAGGGCGTCAACGGCAACCAGCCCCTCAGCAACGACCAGGTGTTCAACGGCACCGCCCTGGATCTGGCGGCGGACAACGCCAACCGTTGCCCCTCCCTGATCCCCCCCGCCGAGCTGCAGAGGCTGCAGAACTACATCAAGGCCAACAAGCCCGCCTCCTGAGCACCAGCCACGCCGCGTTGCTAGCAATTGGGTCTCGCCTGAGACCCATGATCCAGCATCGCTACGAGGTGTTCTTCTCCTGCCCCCTGCCATCCGGGGGCCGCGACGCCGGCATCGATGAGGTGGTGGCCACCAACCGCCATGAAGCCCTGGAGCTGGCGGCCGAGAGCCATCCCCACTGCAGCCTGGCGGCCTTCCACAGTGCGTTGATTCCCACATCACGGCGCCAGGATCTGCTGGCGGACTGGCTCCAAACCGTGTAAGCCAGGGCCATGCTCCACTTCTGGGCGCCCCATCTCGATCCGGCCCATCCGGACGGCTGCACGCAGCCGGAGCGCTACGCCATCCGGCTGCAGGAGCGCGGCACCTTCCTGGCGGTGGGAGCCAACGGCGAAAGCCTGGTGGAGGTGAACAGCTGGCAGCAGGCGCATCTGTTCCATGCCCATGAGGCCGCCATCCGCGCCGCCCGCGAACTCAACAGCGAAGGCCGCGGCCCGGTGGATGTGGTGAAGGTGGAGCTGGATCCGGAGCACTAAGCCCCACCTGAGGCCACCTGGGTGGGCTGCAGATCCAGATTCAGATCCAACTGCTGGCTGTTGTCGCCCAGGGCGGAGCGGCGCGGCCCGCGGGTACGGCCGCTGCGGGCCAACCCCGAACGCCGGGAGCCATGGCGCCGCTGGATGGCATCGGCCGCCTCGGCGAAGCCCTGCTCACGCCGCAGCCCCCAGAGCCGATCGCGGGCCAACGCCGCCGCCTCGGCCCAATCCACGATCGGCAGCGGGTAGTGCTGCCCCAGCACGCAGCCCACGCGCTGTTGCAGGTCCACGGGCATGGTCCACGGCTGGTGCAGGTACACCGCCGGCACCGCCGCCAGCTCCGGCAGCCAGCGGCGGATGAACAGGCCCTGGGGGTCGTGGTCGAGCCCCTGCTTGAGCGGGTTGTAGATGCGGATCGTGTTGATGCCCGTGGTGCCGCTCTGCATCTGGCACTGGCTCCAATGGATGCCGGGCTCGTAATCCACAAACAGCCGCGCCAGCTCCAAACCGCTGTCGCGCCAGGGCAGCCACAGCTGGTAGCTGGCCACCGACATCAGCATCGCCCGCATGCGGAAGTTGAGCCAGCCACGGGCCCGCAGCGAGCGCATGCAGGCATCCACAAACGGCAGACCGGTGCGCCCCTCCGCCCAGGCCTCCAGCCGCGCGGCATCCGCCTGCCGCAGCCCGGCGGTGCTCGGATGCAGCTCCATCCACTCCAGATCGGGCTGGTCCTCCAGCTTCTGGATGAAGTGGCAGTGCCAGTGCAGGCGCTCCTCAAAACGCTGCAGCGCCAGCGGCCAGCGGCCCACACCCGATTGGCCCGCCAGCTCCTGCCGCCGGGCCCGGCTGGCCTGCACCACCTCCCGCAGCGACAGGGTGCCCCAGCTCAGGTGGGCCGACAGCCGCGAGCAGCCCTGGGCCGCGGTGAGCGGGCTGGAGAGTTCGGCGTGGTACCGCCGGCTGCGCTGGGCCAGGAAGCTGTCCAGCAGCGCCGTGCCCTGGCTACGGCCGCCGCGCTGCCGCTGCGGCGGATCATCCGGCACCAACCCCAGCTCAGCCGCCGTGGGCACCGCACCGGGCTCCACCCCCGGCAGCGGCAACAGCTGGGCCGGGGCCGGCTGCACGGCCTCCGCCATGCGGGCCTCCCAGCGCTGGGCCCAACCGCGGCGGCTGGGCAACGGCCGCACCACCCCAAACTGCGGCAGCTGCCGCCAGGGGATGCCGTGCTCGCGGCACCAACGGGCCACCGCCCGGTCGCGGGCGTAGGTCCAGCCGTTGCCGGTTTCCTCATGGCTCCACAGCGCCGCGATGCCCAGGCGCCGGCGCGCCAGCTCCAGCACCTCGGGCACCGCCCCGGTGCGCACCACCAACGGCTGTCCCAGTTCCGCCAGGGCCCGGCGCAACTCCAGCAGCCCCTCGCGGGCGAAGGCCCACTGCCGCGCCGAGGCGTCCGGCTGCTGCCACAGCTCCGGCTCCACCACATACAGGGGCAGCACCGGCCCGCGCTGCACCGCCTCCAGCAGCGGGGCGTGGTCCACCACCCGCAGATCACGCTTGAACCACACCACCTGCAGCGCTCCCAAGCTGGCGGTGGGCATCGGCTGGCGGGCTGCAGCGCCGCGACCCTAGGCAGACGATCTGGGAGAGTGCATCGCCTTGAACAACGCCTGTGGACCCGGCAGATCCGGCCGCCGTGGCCCTGATGGCGCTGCTGCTGCTTGCGGCATTGATGCTGAGCGCTCGCAGTTAGGGTGCGCAATTCCGGTGCCGATCTGAGCACTCCATTTCCGGCCCGCCGCTCAGGCCCCACCCTCAGAAAGGTGCTCCACGGCCTGGGCCCGTTGTTCATTTTGGCCAGCCACCTGGGCTGCGCCCTGCTGCTGTTCACCGGCTTGGGGGCCGGGGCGTTGCTCTGGGCCGTTGGCCTCTACGGGCTGCGGATGCTGGCCACCACGGCCATCTACCACCGGCTGATGGCCCACCGCAGCTACCAGGCACCGCGGCTGGTGGGTTGGGTTGGGGCATTGGTGGCGGCCTCCGCCGGCCAGATGGGCCCCAGCTGGTGGGTGGCCCACCACCTGCAGCACCACCGCCACGTGGACACCGGCCACGACCCCCACAGCCCGCTGCTGAGCCCCAACAGCTGGGGCGGCTTCTGGTACGCCCAGCTGGGCTGGCTGCTCAGCCCAGCCTTCCACCCCGACACCCTGCCGGCGGCGATCGAGGCTGACCCGGTGCTGCGGCTGATCGATCGGCTGCATGTGCTGCCGCCCCTGGCCCTGGCCTGGCTGTCCTGGCAGCTGGGGGGATGGGCCTGGCTGGGGGCGTTCTGCCTGAGCACCACCGTGCTGTTCCACGCGGTGGCCAGCGTGAACTCCGTGGCCCACCTGGCGGGCAGCCAACCCTTCGCCACCGGAGACGCCAGCCGCAACAACCCCTGGGTGGCCCTGTTCACCCTCGGCGAGGGCTGGCACAACCTGCACCACGCCTTCCAGGGCTCGGTGCGCCAGGGGCTCACCCTGCGCCAGGGGCGTGTGGTGGTGCTGCCCGATCCCACCTACCGCTTCATCTGCCTGCTGGAGCGGCTGGGCTGGGCCCGGCAGCTGCGCATTCCCTCGCAGCGGGCCCTGTTGGCCCGGGGGGCCTGAGGCCGCCGGCCTCTACGCTGCAACCGCGCTGACCACCGGATCGACACACGGCCATGGCCTGGGAAATCCTTCTGTTTGCGGTGGTTCTCAGCGTTGATTCCTTCTCGGCGGCCTTCGCCATGGGCTTCCGCCGTTTTTCGGCGGCGCGGGCCTTTTCCTTTGCCTTCAGTTCGGCCTTTGCCGAAGGGGCAGCCACCGCCCTGGGCTTCCTGCTGGGGCGCATCGCCAAGGATCTGATCACCAGCTACGACCACTGGGTGGCGTTTGTGCTGCTGGTGGCGGTGGGGGCCCACATGTGCTGGGAGGCCTACCACCACAACCCCGACGACACCGCGGAAGCCGAAGACCCGCGCACCCACAGCTTCCTCAAGATCCTGCTGGTGTCCACCGTCACCAGCATCGATTCGCTGGGGGTGGGCATCACCTTGGGCCTGGCGAGCAAGCCGATCCTCAACTACAGCATTGCCATTGCCCTGGCGGCCTTTGCCTCCACCTACCTGGGGCTCGGGCTGGCCAAGCGCATGCCGGCGGTGTTCGGCAGCCGATTGGAGATCATCGGGGGAGCCGTGCTGATCGTGCTCGGCTTCCAGATGTTGTCGATCTGAGCCCAGGGAACCAGGGGTGATCAGCCAGGACGACCTCCAGGCCCTCGACGGGCTGCAATGGCTTGGATCCGGCCATGAGGCCAGCGCGCTGCTGGGCATCAGCCAGGCCACCGTGAGCCGCTCCAGCGGACGCGCCCTGAAGCTGTTCGGGCTGCGCATGGAGCGCCAAGGGGGCGAATGGGAGCTGATCGGCGATGCCACCTTTCTGCAGATGGAGCGCCGCGTGCACCAGGTGGCCCGGCGCATGGGCCATCGCCCCCTGCGGCTGGAGGCCACCTACTGGAGCGCCCCCACCCTCTGCGCCGAACTTCCCCCCGGCTGGCGCCTGGGCCGCTCCAACATCGTGGGGGTGGGGCGCAACCTGCAGCTGGTGCGCGAGCGCATCGTGGATGCCTGGATCGCCGGCCTGCCCGACCTGCCCAGCCCTGATGATCCGGAGCTCGCGGCCATCCCCCTCAGCCGCATGCCGGTGTTCTTCACCTGCGCGCCCGGCCACCCGCTGCTGCAACTGGAGCAGATCAGCCTCGAGGATGTGGCCGCCTTTCCCTCCCTGGGGCTGCCCAGCGGCAGTTACCCATTGGTGGAGGCGGCCCTGCGCCGCATCGGCCTCTGGAACGACGCCGTGCGCATGCAGCGCTACCAGCGGGAGCGCTGGGAGGGGCGGGTGGAATCGGAGTTGGTGGTGGGTTACGGCACCCCGTTGAGCCTGCGGGTGAGCGGCGGCCAGCTGTGCCGTTTGCCGCTGCTGCTGCCCATTCACTCCGGTGATGCCGTGGTGGTGCAGCGCGATTTTCTGGGCCATCCAACCCTGGAGACGCTGCTGAGCCACCTGCGGGGCAAGCTGCAGCAGCTGGCGCAGGAGCACCCCGAGATCACACTGGAGTCAGCCCCGGCATCAGGAAGCCCACCGCCATGCCCGCAGCCCTGCTGATCCTGCTGGTGATGGGGGCGGTGGTGGCCGGCCTCAACCCCAACCGCGCCGAGTTCAGCTGGTTTCTCAAGCTGCGCCGCCCCGCCTGGCTCAGCTTCGAGCGGTGGATCCCGCTGATCTGGATCACGATCTACGCCTGCTTCTACGCCTCGGCGCTGCTGGCCTGGCAGAGCGGCGGCAGCTTGGCGATCCAGGCGGGCTACCTGCTGCTGTTGGTGTTGGTGCAGAGCTACACCTGGCTGATCTGCCGCACGCGCCGGCTGGCCAACGGCACCCGCGTGGGCTTCGCCGGCTGGGCCTGGGGGGTGGCGTTGGCGCTGATCGTGCTGGACAGCTCCCGCAGCGCCGCCCTGTTGCTGCTGCCCTATCTGCTCTGGAGCCCGGTGGGCACCGTGGTGACGTGGCAGATGCAACGGCTCAACCGCTGACACAATGCGCGAAGGACGCCCACGAGCCCTGATGCACAAGCCGATCCGTTCCGTTCAGCTGCTGCTGGCGGGCCTGGCTGGAAGCAGCGCCATGGCCATGCCCGCCGCCGCCAGCGACGCCCTGTGGACCCTGCAGGCCGGAATGCGCCGCTGTGTGGAAACCAGCCAGGCCCAACCCTGCCGGCAGGCCGAGGCCAACGTGAAAGCGCTCACCCGCAACCCCGCCTACGCCAAGGCCTCCCACCTGTGCCAGGAGGAGATCGGTGAGCTGTCGCAGGTGATCGCCCTGCTGCCCCTGCGGGATGCGGTGCCCAACGAGGTGATGGCATCGGTGGCCGACGTGCAGCAGGCCTGCCTGCCCTACGGCTTCTGATCGGCGTGCCGCCGCTCAGCCCCGAGCAACTGGAGAGCCTGGGGGTGCTGCTGCTGGCGGCCCTGCCGGTGGCCGTGTTGTGGTGGGCGTGGATCCGCCTGCTGCGCCGTTAGCCGCGGAACACCCCCACGATCGCCATCACCAGCAGCACCACGCTGCTCAGGAAGCTGATGCCAAAACCGGGGCCCCGCTTGCCGGGGGCGATGCGGTAGCCCACCCCGTAGGCAATGCGGCCGCCCACCCAGATGAACCCCAGCAACGACGCCCAGTCGGGGGAGCCCAGGAGGGCGGCCAGCCAGAAGGTGGGCAGGAAGAACACCAGCTGCTCAAGGGTGTTCTGCTGCACCCGCACGGCGCACTCAAAGGGCTCCGGCCCGGTGGTGGCCGGCGGCATCACCTTGTGCTTCACGCGGGCTTGGCCCACCGCCATGGCCGTGCCCTGGTAGGTGATCAGGGCCGCCAGGGTCACCACGGCGGGGAGGGCGGGGATGGACATCGGCAGCACTAAAGGGTTGAAGTGGAGGGGGGCTTGAAGCGGGGCCCAACATAGGGGTGCTGAGCCACCGCCCCATGACCCTCGGACGCTTCATCGCCCTGTTTCTGGTGGGCCTGGTGGTGGCCATCAGCTTCAAGCTCACCTGGCTGTTCTGGCTGCTGGCCGTTGCCCTGCTGCTGGTGGTGCTCAAACTCACGGTGTTGCGCTGAATCCAAACGCCATGCCCGAGCATCCCGGCCCACCGCTCACCGCCCGCGAGATGGTGCGGGCCCATGCCTACCCCGTGCTGGCCGCCGTGGGCACCACGGCGCTGGTGGTGATCGCCATCTGTCTGATCCCCATCGCCCGCCACGCCCAGCACATGAACCAGTGCGTGTCCAGGCAGCTGCCCACCTGGTGCATTGACGTGCGCTGAGGGCTACGGTTCAGCCACTTCGGGAAGGCAGCACCGATGCCGGATCGTGTTCAACCCCAGCGGCTTCGATGGCTGATGGGTGCCGCCGGTGGCGCCCTTGTGGCGCTGGCCGGGCCCGCCCAGGCCACCACGGCGGTGCCGGCCGGCAGCTGCCTGCGGCTCAACCACACCGCCCAGGCCCTCACCGAGTTCAACAACCTCGGCCCGCAGGCCAGCGCCGCCGACGCCCGGGCCAGCTTCAAGCTGCTGCAGGCCAGTGAGCAGGGGCTGCAGCGGGATCCGGCCCTGGCACCCCTGCCGGCGATGGCGGCGGTGCAGCGCAGCTGGCAGGCCCTGGATCAGGCCTTTGGCCAGCTGCCCGCCGGCGCCGCTGTGGGCGCCATGCAGCAGCAACTGCAGAGCGCCAAACACGCCCACCGCATCGCCCTCAACGGCCTGATCGTTTCCATCACGTGCCAGCCATGACCGTGTCGCACCGCCGTTTGTTGGCCCCCCTCGGTTGCTCGATGCTGCTGAGCGGGCTGTCCGCCTGGGCCCCCACCCCCGCCCAGGCCTATTGGCATGGCTACCGCTGCTGGGGTGGCTGCTGGGCACGGCCCGTGGTGATCGATCCCACCGTGGTGGCCCCCGTGGTGGTGGCACCGCCCGTGCAGGTCACCCCCGAGGTGGTGAACCCGGTCGTGGCCCCTGTGGTGGTTGCCCCCGTGGCCGCACGGCTGTGCACCAACGGCAGCAACAACGTGTCGCTGCGCACCGGCCCCAACCAAAACTTCGCCGTGGTGGCCACCCTCAGCCCAGGGGTGCCGCTCACGGTGCAGCGCAACCAGGTGAACCAGCTCGGGCAGGACTGGAGCCTGGTGAACGCGGGCGGCTACGAGGGCTTCATCCCCAGCGGCCACATCTGCTACGGCAGCTGAGGCCCTCAGCCGCGGGCGCGGATCCAATCCACCAGCAACTGCTGCTGGTCAACCCCATCGAGCTCCCGCTCCGGGATCGCCGCCACCCGCCGCACCCCGGGGGTGCGGGTTTGCACGATCTGCTTGGCGTGGTCCTCATCCATGGCCCGCACGGGTTCGATGCTGCAGCCCACGGCATCGCAGAAGAACACGGCGTAGGCGGTCATGGCCAAGGGCCCATCTGGTTGTGGTCTAGCCATGGCTGCCGCAGCCCCGCCACAGCCAGCCCACAGCTAGGCAAGGGGGCGGCCCTTCCAGGTCCAGCCGCGGCCGCTGAGGGTGCGCCACACGGAGGTGGGGCCGATGGCGGCCACCACCAGGCCGCCCGCCCCCATCAGCCACCAATGGGTGAGCGGCACCTGAAACTGCCAGCGGGTCCACAGCCGCAGCATCAGCTGCAGGGCGATGCCCACCAGGGCCAAGGCCAGGGCCAGCAGCCAGGGCAGCCGCTCGGCCGGCAGCAGCGCCGCGGCGATGGCCGCCGCCGGGGCCAGCAACCAGGGCCCGCTGAACATCAGCAGCACCACCGCCGCCGCCCCCAGTGCCTTGGCCACGCTGCCGTCGAGGCCGAGGAGCCAATTCTTGGTCCACCCCTCCCAGAGGGAGGCGAAGTCGGGGTACATGCGCAGCTCCAGCGCATCGAGCCCCAGCCGGTAGCGCAGGCCATAGCCGGCGGCCTTGATCCGCCGTGCCAGGGCTAAATCCTCCACCACCTCCGCCGCCAGGGCGCGGTGGCCGCCGATGGCCGCGTAGGCCTCGCGGCGAAACAACATGAACGGGCCGGCGGCGAAGGCCACCGCACTGGCGGGATCGTTGGCGGCCTCAATCGGAAAGCCCAGCCCCAGCAGGCTGGCCATGATCGGCTGCACCATCCACTCCGCCAGGCAGCCGCAACTGAGCCGCGGCGCCAGGCTGAACAGGTCGGCCCCCTCGGCGATGGCCTGGCCCAGGGCGCGCCGCAGGGTGGCCGGCTGCAGCCGCACATCGGCATCCACAAACAGCACCCAGGGGGAGCTCACCTGCTCCATCGCCCGGGTGCAGGCCCAGTTTTTGCCCACCCAGCGCTCCCCGGCCGGCCTGGGGCCCGCCTCCAGCAGCGCAAAGCGCTGGCCCGCCTCGCCGCAGGCCGCCGCCGCCTTCTGCGCCAGGGCGGCCGTGGCATCGGTGGAGCCGTCGTTCACCACCAGCACCCGCCAGTCGGCGCAGGGGGCCTCGCTGCCCAGCAGGCTGGTGAGGCAGGGGCCGATGTTGGCGGCCTCGTTGTAGGCGGGCAACACCACCGTGAGCGCCGTGTCGGGCAGGGGCGGCACCGCACTGGCCGGCTCGGGTGCCGGCGCCAGATGGGGGGCCCGGGAGAACACCCGGGCCAAGGCCACCAGCAAGATCGTGAGCCCCAACGCCGCCGCCGCCGCCAGCGCGGCGGTGCCCCAGGCCCAGAGGGGGATGGCGGTGCCCAGGGTGCAGCTCCAGATCAAGGCCCCAGCATCCCTGAGCCTGGACAGTGGCGCGACAATGGACGCTGCAGCCCGGGCCCCGGTGAACCCCGCAGACCCCCCTGAAGCTGAAACAGCTCCTGAAACAGCTCCCGAAAGAGCTCCTGAATTAACGGCTGAGATCAGCAGCGCCACCGCAGCGCCGCCGCTGGAGCTCCACCTCACCCAGGAGGCCCCGGGCCCCCTGCAGGCGCCGGAGGCCAAGCAGGATGGCGGCGGCGGCTTCCAACCCGAAGGCCTGCGCACCCTGCTCAAGCAGCTGGGGGTGTTCCAATCGCAGTCGCTCGAGCAACTGCTCCCCGCCCTGCAGATCCTGGGGCTGGCGGTGGTGGCGGGGGTGGGCCTCAAGCTCACCGGTGCGGTGCTGGGGGCCATCAATGAGCTGCCGCTGCTCGGGCAACTGCTGCAGCTGGTGGGGCTGGTGACGGCCATTCAATTTCTGGCCCGCAACGCCCTGCAGCAACAAAAACGGGCCGCCCTGCTGGCCCGCATCGAGCAGATCAAAACCAACCTGCTGGGCTGACGCGCAGCGGCCTTCGGCCAGGCCGCATAGCCTCCTGCCACGGCCAGCCAGCACCGCAGCCCCTCACCCCAGCCACCAGCCATGCCCCAGAGCGACCCCGCCTTCCAGTACGAACCGTTGGAGCGCTTCGGCGAGGGGCTCACCACCCGCCGCCCCTGGAACACCACCGCCCTGCGCGCCGTGGAGCAACTCAATGGCCGTGTGGCCATGCTCGGCTTCGCCGCCGCCCTGGTGGGGGAACTGATCAGCGGCCATGGCCCCGCGGGTCAGGTGCTAGCGGTGGTGCGTTGGTACCTGAGCTGAGCATCCCCACCATGGTTCGTCGCCTCACCCCCCTCGCCGCAGCCCTCGGCCTCCTGGGCGCCGGTCTCGCCGCCGCACCGGCCCAGGCGATCGACCTCGACCAGGCCTGCGCCCGTTTCGCCAGCAAGCTCAATGGCGCCGTGCAGTCCGGCAACACCGCCAAAGCCCAGCAGATTTATCAAGTGGGCAGCCAGCGGATCGCCAGCCGCTTCAACGGCGCCACCTGCCCCAACGTGCAGCCGCCGGCCCCAGCCCCCGGCAACTAATCCCAGGCCCACCATGCGCCGCCTCAGCTGGCAGGAGTTCGATCGGGCGGTGGAGCAGCTCGCCGCCCATGCCAGCCAGCTGCGGGAACCGTGCGGCATCCACGGCGTTCCCCGCGGCGGACTGGTGCTGGCGGTGGCCCTCAGCCACCGGCTGGAGCTGCCGCTGCTGGAGCAGCCCCGCCC
>JBEBCX010000005.1:0-14414 GCA_041157425.1 Cyanobacteriota bacterium
TGGCGGCTACGCCCTGATGGATGCCCTGCGCCGCCACGGCGTGGAGCACATTTTTGGTTATCCCGGCGGGGCGATCCTGCCGATCTACGACGAGCTGCACAAGGCTGAAAGCCGCGGCTGGCTGAAGCACATCCTGGTGCGCCATGAGCAGGGCGGCACCCACGCCGCCGATGCCTATGCCCGCGCCACCGGCCAGGTGGGGGTGTGCTTCGGCACCTCCGGCCCCGGTGCCACCAACCTGGTGACGGGCATCGCCACCGCCCACATGGACTCGGTGCCGATGGTGGTGATCACCGGGCAGGTGCCCCGGGCCGCCATCGGCACCGACGCCTTCCAGGAAACCGACATCTTCGGCATCACCCTGCCGATCGTGAAGCACTCGTGGGTGGTGCGCGACCCCCGCGACATCGGCCGCATCGTGGCCGAAGCGTTCCTGATCGCCGCCAGCGGCCGCCCGGGCCCGGTGCTGATCGACGTGCCCAAGGATGTGGGCGTTGAGGAATTCGATTACGTGCCGGTGGAGCCCGGCAGCGCCATCCCCGCCGGCTTCAAGCCCTCGCCCCTGGCCGATGCCGGGGCCATCGACGCCTGCCTGGCCCTGATCCGCCAGGCCCGTCGCCCACTGCTCTACGTGGGTGGCGGCGCCATCAGCAGCGGTGCCCATGAGCTGGTGCACCAGCTGGCGGAGCGCTTCCGGCTGCCCGTGACCACCACGCTGATGGGCAAGGGGGCCTTCGATGAGCAGCACCCCCTGGCGGTGGGCATGCTCGGCATGCACGGCACCGCCTACGCCAACTTCGCCGTGACGGAGTGCGATCTGCTGATCGCCGCCGGTGCCCGCTTCGACGACCGCGTCACCGGGCGGCTGGATGGCTTCGCCCCGCGGGCCCAGGTGATCCACATCGACATCGACGCCGCCGAGGTGGGCAAGACCCGCCTGCCCGATGTGGCGGTGGTGGCCGACGTGAAACAGGCCCTCGAAAGCCTGCTGTCCGCCAGCGCCGGTGAGGGCTCCGACGGCCGCACCGAAGCCTGGCTGGAGCGCATCGACACCTGGAAGCGCAACTACCCGCTGGTGGTGCCGGCGCCGGAGGGGGAGATCGCCCCCCAGGAGGTGGTGGCCCTGCTGCAGGAGATCGCCCCGTCCGCCTATGTCACCACCGACGTGGGGCAGCACCAGATGTGGGCCGCCCAGTTTCTGCACACCGGCCCCCGCCGCTGGATCAGCTCCGCCGGCCTGGGCACCATGGGCTACGGCATGCCCGCCGCCATGGGCGTGCAGACCGCCTTCCCCGACGCACAGGTGATCTGCGTGGCCGGTGACGCCAGCATCCTGATGAACATCCAGGAGCTCGGCACCCTCAGCCAGTACGGCCTGGCGGTGAAGGTGGTGGTGCTCAACAACGGCTGGCAGGGCATGGTGCGCCAGTGGCAGGAGAGCTTCTACAGCGAGCGCTACTCCGCCTCGGAGATGACCGGCGGCATGCCCGACTTCCCCGCCCTCGCCGAGGCCTTCGGTGTGAAGGGGGTGCGCATCAGCGAGCGCGCCCACCTGCGCCAGCAACTCAGCGACGCCCTGCAGCACGACGGCCCCGCCTTCATTGAGGTGGTGGTGCGCCGCAATGAAAACTGCTATCCGATGGTGCCGCCGGGGGCCAGCAACGCCCAGATGGTGGGGCTGCCCTCCCACCCGGAGCTGGCGATCGACACCAGCCGCGAGTGCCACAACTGCCACCACACCACCGACAGCACCAGCCTCTACTGCCCCCATTGCGGCACCAAGCTTTGAGGCGCCGGCTGGCGGCCCTGGCGCTGCTTCTGGTGTGCGGCCTGGCCCTGCTGCTGGCCCCGGCATCCGCCCAGGCGGCGGAGGTGCTGCAGGTGCGCAGCGGCCAGCTGCTGCAGGTGGGCGACCACAACCGCACCTACACCGTGGAGCTGGCCTGCCTGGCCATCCCCCCGGGGGGTGACGCCGCCGCCACCGCCTGGCTGCGCAACGACCTGCCGCGCCGCACCCGCGTCAACCTGCGGCCCCAGGGCAACCACGACGGCACCCTGGTGGCCCGGGTGCAACCGCTGCAGGGGGGCGACCTCTCCGACGGCCTGATCGCCGCCGGGCTGGCCAGCCGGCCTGCCGACTGCGGCCCCTGAGACTGAACCCGTGAGCCTGAACCGCACCGCCCGCGGCATTGTGCTGGTGCCCAGCCTTCTGCTCGGTGGCGCCTTCCTGGCGGCCGCCGCCTGGGGTGGCGAAGGGGCCGCCGCCGAGAACCGCCCCCTGGCGCTGGGGATCGGCGCGGTGCTGATGGGGGCCGGGTTGCTCACGCAGCTGCTGCCGGTGGCCGGCCCTCCCGCCCCGGCCGGCGACGACCAGAACGACAACGACGACGACGCGGCCCCCTAGGGCTTCGCGGGGCCCGTGGGCTGGCCCTGGGCCTGGCTCTCCTTCACCAGACGGAAGTAGTCCGGGGTGGGAAAGATCACGAAGTTGTCCTTCGGGCTTTTGATGATCTCCTGCAGCACCACCGAAAGGTCCGCCACCTGGGGCTTGAGCTTGGGCCGCTCCGCCTCGGGCACTTGCGACAGAGCCCGCTGCAGCTCGCCGTAGCCCAGGAAGAACACGCCGCGGGGGCCCTCCGGGGAGTTGAGGGTGAGGAAGGGTCGGGTGAAGAACACCGGCACGCTCAAGCCCTCCTGGATCTGTTTGTCGGTGAGGCCCTCGGCCTTGAGCAGCGCCACCGCCTGCTGGCGGTCGGCGTCGCTCACCATCACCGGTGCCACCAGCGGCTTGCTTTTGTCCTTGAGCTGCTTGTTGAGCTCCACCACCTTCTCGTTCATCACGTTGAGCGGCACCGGCGTCACGATCGCCTTCACGGTGGGGTTGGTCTTGTTGAGGGCCGCCAGTTCACGGTTGGCCTGGCTGCTCTCCAGGTAAAGGGGCAGCACCAGGGCTTTCTCCCGCGGGATGGGCATCGGCACCCCCTTGGGGTCGGTGATCACAAACACGGGGATCACCTGCAGCTTCTTGACGGCGTCGGCCTCGGGAATCGCCTGGGCCGCCGGCGCCGCCAGCAGGGCAGCCACCCCGAGACCCAGGCCGACCCCCAAACGCATCGCGAGGGGCCGAACGGCTGCGGGGAACGGCATGCGACCAACTGTGGAAACCGCGAGCCTAGTCAGGGAAATCCATCTAGCTTTCGGCCGCTGGACGGTGCCGGCCATGACCACTGCAGAACAGGCCCCCACCGCCCCCCGGCCGGCGCTGCGGGCCCTCGAGCCGCCCCAACGGCAGGCGGGCCGCCAGCGGCTGCTCCATGCCGCAGCCCTGGCGGCTGCGCTGCTCGGCACCCAGACCCTCGCCGCCAGCGTGCCCCTGGCCAGCGATGTGCGGCTGCTGCTGCCCAGTGAAGGCCTGCTGGCGGGGCTGGGGGATGGCCTGCGCCGCGGCTATGGCCTGGCCATGGAGCAGAGCGCCATCTGCGGCGTCACCCCCCCGTCCCTGCAGATTGGCTGGCTGCCCCCCGGTGCCGACCCGGCCCCCCCGTTGCGAGCGGCCACCCGCAGCGCCCTGCTGGTGGCGCCGCCGGCGGCACCGCTGGAGCCCTATGGGGTGCTGGCGGATCAACAACGGCTCACGGTGCTGCTGCCCCTGCAGCGGGGCCGCTCCCTGGAGGGGCTGCCGCAGCTGCGGGGCTCGGATCGGCTCTGGCCGCTGGTGCCTGGCCGCAGCCTGG
Source organism: Cyanobacteriota bacterium (assembly GCA_041157425.1). Classification (GTDB taxonomy): domain Bacteria; phylum Cyanobacteriota; class Cyanobacteriia; order PCC-6307; family Cyanobiaceae; genus Vulcanococcus. Next base: position 3,735 of record JBEBCX010000005.1, read on the forward strand.
AGGTGGATCGCCTGGCCCAGGCGCTGTTGGCCGATGGCATCAAGAAGGTGATGGTGGTGCGGGATCGCACCGCCGAAAGCCAGGCCCTGAGCGAGCGGTTTGAGGCCACCTACGCCAATGGCAATGGCCAGGTGATCGGGCTCACCGCCGCGCCGGTGGCCGTGGATGGCGACGATCCGGCCGCGATGAAACAGCTGGTGGGGGATGTGGATTGGTACCGGCCGCCGGCCCTGGTGGTGATCACGGCTCCGGGTTCCGGGCTGGAGCAGGCGATCCGCCGCGCCCCCTGGCCTGAGACCACCCTGCTGGCCTGGCCCTTCCCGGTGACGGCCGCCATGGCCCAGCGGCAGATCGGCGTGGATCCCCTCAGCCGCGGCCCCGGCTGGAGCGCCTTCGCCCGCAGCTTCGAGCGGCGCTGGGGCTACCGGCCCGGCCCCGTGGAGGGGGCCGGCTACGACACGGGCCTGATGGCGGCCCTGGCCTCCGTGCGCGCCCAGGGACAGGCCGGTTGGGCCCTCGACTGGTTCAGCGCCAACGCCAAGCCCCAGCCCCTCTGCCGCGCCCTGCGGCTGCGCGCCCAGGGCCGCGCCGTGCGGCCGATGGGGGCCAGCAGCCGGCTCGACCTCAGCCCCGGCGTGCCCCCCACGGCCAACCTGCAGCTCAGCCGCCGATGATGCAGGCAGGCAGACCCGAGGGCCGGTGCCGCTGCGACTGCATCAACTGAAGCTGCCCCTCGACCACAACGAGGCGGCCCTGGGGGAGGCCATCTGCAGGCGCCTCAACCTGCAGCCCCAGCAGTTGCTGCAGCACCGGGTGGTGAAACGCAGCGTGGATGCCCGCCGCCGCCAGGCGATCCAACTCACCTACAGCGTGGAGCTGGAGCTGGAGCCCCAGCTGGAGCAGCGGCTGCTGAAGCGCTTCCGCCGCGACAACCAGCTGCAGGCCGTCCAACCCGGCCAGTACAGCCCACCCACCCAGGCCGATGCCGCCATCGGCCGCGGCCTGCGGGAGGGCACGCTGCCGCGGCCGGTGGTGGTGGGGGCCGGCCCCTGCGGCTATTTCTGCGCCCTGCTGCTGGCCCAGATGGGATTTCGGCCGCTGCTGCTGGAGCGGGGGAAGCCGGTGAAGCAGCGCAGCGCCGACACCTTTGGCTTCTGGCGCCGCCAGCGCCCGTTCAACCCGGAATCCAATGCCCAGTTCGGGGAAGGGGGTGCCGGCACCTTCTCCGACGGCAAGCTCTACAGCCAGGTGAGCGACCCGCGCCACCTGGGGCGCAAGGTGCTCGAAGAACTGGTGCAGGCCGGCGCCAACCCGGAGATCCTGGTGCTGCACCGGCCCCACATCGGCACCTTCAAGCTGGCCACGGTGGTGCGGGGCCTGCGGGCCCAGATCGAGGCCCTGGGCGGGGAAATCCGCTTTGAGAGCCGGGTGGATCAGCTGCAGCTCGAGCCCGATGGCCGGGCGGTGCGGGGGGTGGTGCTGGCCGATGGCACCGCCATCGCCGCCGAGCAGGTGGTGCTGGCGGTGGGGCACAGCGCCCGTGACAGCTTCGCGATGCTGCACCGGCTGGGGGTGGCGATGGAGCGCAAGCCCTTCTCGATCGGGGTGCGCATCGAGCACCCGCAGGCGCTGATCGATGCGGCCCGCTGGGGGACCTGCGCCGGCCACCCCCGCCTGGGGGCGGCGGAATACAAGCTGGTGCACCACGCCAGCAATGGGCGCTGCGTCTACAGCTTCTGCATGTGCCCGGGGGGGCTGGTGGTGGGCGCCAGCTCGGAGCCGGGCCGGGTGGTGACCAACGGCATGAGCCAGCACTCCCGCAATGAGCGCAACGCCAACAGCGGCATCGTGGTGACCATCGAACCGGAGGATGTGGAGCCCTTCGGCGCCGGCCCCGGCGATCCCCTGGCGGGCGTGGCCTTCCAGCGCCACTGGGAGGAGCAGGCCTACGAGCTGGGGGGCCGCAGCTTTGCCGCTCCGGGGCAGACCCTGGCGGATTTCCTGGCGGGCCGCCCCAGCGACGGCGGCGGCTCGGTGCAGCCCTCCTACAGCCCGGGGGTGACCTTCACCGACCTCAGCCCCGCCCTGCCCAGCTACGTGGTGGAGGCGCTGCGGGAGGCCCTGCCCCAGTTCAACCGCAGCATTCCCGGCTACGCCATGGACGATGCCGTGCTCACCGGCGTGGAAACGCGCACCTCCTCTCCCCTGCGGTTACCCCGCGGCGAGGACCTCGAGAGCACCAACACCCCCGGGTTGTATCCGGCCGGAGAGGGGGCCGGCTACGCCGGCGGCATCCTCTCAGCGGCCATCGATGGCATCCGCGTGGCGGAAGCCGTGGCGATCACTCTTCGTCGTCGCTGGAGCCCAGGGGAGCCAAGCGAATCTGCTTGCGGCCCAGCTTGATTTCGAATTCGTCGCCGGGCTTCAGATCGAGCATGGCGGTGTAGGCCTTGCCCACCATCAGGTTGCCGTTGAACTGCACCTTGGTGGTGAAGCTCAATTTGCGGCCGCCTTTGCCCATGCGGGAGGAGCCGGTGCCCAGCTCCACACCCTTCGCATTCAGCAGGGCTTCATAAAAGGCGGTGAAGTTGAGGCGCTCGCTGCCGTCTTTTTTGGTCGACACGTACCCACAGGCACGCACCACATCCGATTTGCTGACCTCTCCAAGCTCCTTGACCTTGGCGAGAAGTTCGGCTCCGGTGAGCATCTGCGTGTCCTATGCAACATCTGCATCATTGCACCCGAAGAAGCCCACTGCAAGGCGGCAGGCTGATGCTGTGGTGCTGAAAACCGTCGCCAGCTGGTGATCCCACAGCGCGGCGCAGGTGTCTCAATTCAAATTCACTGGGTCGGGATCCAATTGTTGCGACACAATCCCGCTCCATTGCACCGCTTTCTGTTGATCACGGCGCCAGGAATGAAACAACAACGGCTCCGCCACGGTGCACAACGGGCAGCTGCTGATGTGTTCAGCATCCACCCCCGCCTGCAGCAACTGCAGCTGCTGGGCGGCACGGATGTCGAGCCTCACGTGGTCCGCCAATCCTTCGGCATCGGGTAACACCGCACCCACACGTTCAAGGTCAGCGAAGGGGGCCACCTGCGCAGCCACCTGTTCCGCCACGCTGCGCTCCACCTGGTAGCGCTCACCGGCCACGGCGGGCCCCAGCGCCACCAGCAGATCCTGGCGCCGGCAGCCCACCGCCTCCAGCCGCTCGATCGCCTGCAGCACAATCCCGCCGGCCACACCCCGCCAGCCCGCATGGCACGCGGCCACCCGGCCGCTCACCGGATCGGCCAGCAGCACCGGCGTGCAATCGGCGCCACACACCCACAGGCTCTGGCCACCGTCATCGCTCACCAACCCGTCGGCCTGCGGCCAGGGCTCGGCGCTGGCGGCGGAGGCCGGCAACACCAGGGCGCTGTGCACCTGCTGGGGGCGATGCACGCTGACACCCGCACTCACATACCCCGCCAGCACCTCCGGGCCGCGGCCCTCCCACTGGCGGGTGAAAAAGCCGTGCTCGAAATCGATCAGCAGGTCGGCCTGCAGGTAATAGCCGCCGTAGCAGCCGATCCAGGTCCACCCCTCCAGGGCGTTGAAGCCCGCATCGGGCCGGTCAAAGGGGGGATCAACGGCCTCAGCCATCCGGCAGATCCCGCAGGATCCAGAACCCGTCAAACCCCTGCTGCTGCTCGCTGCTCTGCACCGCCAAAAACTGCAGGCCGCCGGCGTTGCAGCGGGCCGCCTGGAAGGCCTCGGCGGCGGCGGCGGCCTCCTCCGGCTCCAGATTGCCCAGCAGCCAGCGGTCCTCCAGGCCCGCCTCCAGCACCAGCTGCGGGCCGCTCACCTCCAGGCGCACCGGCTCCAGGCCGGCGATCCAGCCGGCGATCGCCAGCGACCGGCTGGCGCTGAACAACCGCAGGCCGCTCACCATCAGCTCCGGATCCAGGGGCTGGCCATCCACACCATCGGGCAGCGGCAGCAACCCGGCGAAGCTCACCTCCCACTCCGTCGCCTCCCGCAGGGCCGCCAGGGGCAACGCCGCCCAGCTCCAGGAATCGCCGCGGGCCGCCTCCGGCAGGGGCACCGCCAGGGGCTGGATCGGCTGGGGGGGCGGCGCCAGCGGGCCGGCCATGAAGCCCTCCTCCGCCGGATACACGGTGGCCTGGCGCTCCTGCAGCCACTCCACCAGGGCGTAGCAGCGGCGGCTGGGCACCAGCTCCACGCCGAGGGTTTCCGCCGCACGCTGCACCATGGTGCGCATGGAGGCCCGCCAGCAGCGCAGCTTGCGGGGCCGGGCAAAGCCCTGCTCCGCGGCGGCGGCCAGGGCCTGCTCGAGGGCCTCGCGCAGCCACTGGGAATTCACACTCGAGGCGGGGCAGTTGAGGGCCCAGCGGAAGGGTGGCGCCGGGTCTCCGGGCAGGGGGGTGCTGCAGATCAGCAGCTCCCAGCGCTTCTTGCCATCGGGCTCGAGGATCGGCCGCGAGTAGTAGTCGAGCTCCCAGTCGGCCTCAAGGGCGACCTCTGTGGCGACCGTGGGGGCAACCGTGGGAGCAACCGCCTTGGCAGCGGGCTCGGTGGCCTGGCTCATCCGGCGGTTTGTTCCTGCTGGCGCAGCACGCTACGCGCTCTGTTGGCCCGATCGGCGGCTTCCGCCATCACCCGATCGCGGTCGATCAGCAATTCGCCGGGCTGGCCCTCGAGCAGGGCGGTGTTGAGGGCGATGCGGCCGCGGCCGGGGTCGAGCTCGGTGATCAGGGCCTTGACCCGATCGCCCTGGCCAAACACCTCGCGCAGGTCACGCAGCTGGCCGCCGGTGAGGGCCGACTGGTGCAGCAAGCCGCTGATGCCGCCGAGATCCACGAACAGGCCATAGGGCTTGATCGACACCACCTGGCCCTCCACCAGCTGGCCCACCTCCAGGTTCTGGAACAGGGCGGCGGTGGCGGCCTTCTTCTCGGAGAGCACCAGCTTGCGGGTCTCGGGGTTCACCTCCAGGAAGGCCACGCCCAGGGTTTTGCCCACCAGCGCTTCGTGGTTTTCGCCCTCCTGCAGCTGGGAGCGGGGGATGAAGCCCCGCAGACCCTCCACATCGCAGGTGACCCCACCGCGGTTGAACCCGTTCACCTTCACCTGCAGCACCTTGCCCTCCTTCTCCAGGGCGCGCACCTTCTCCCAGCTCTGGCGCAGGGCCAGGGCGCGGGCGCTCACGGTGACCATGCCGTCGGCGTTCTGCTCGCGGGTGACCAGCACCTCCACCTGCAGGCCCTTGGGGAAGCGCTCCTTGAGGTTGGTGATCACCCCCAGGCCGCACTCCTTTTTGGGCATGAAGCCAGGCGCCTTGCCGCCGATGTCCACATACACCCCATCGCTCTCCAGGCCCACCACGGTGCCGGTGGCCACCTCGCCGGTGGTGCCCACGAATTCCTGCTCATCCAGGGCCGCCAGGAAGGCATCGGCGTCGAAGTCGAAGTCGTCCACCGTGCGCGAGGGAACCGCTGGGGTGGCCGCCACCGGGGCGGCGGCGGCAGATCGGCGCTGCTGGCGGTCGTCGGGGCCCAGCAGGTCGGCCATGGTCAGGCCTTCAAAGCCGCTCATGTCGAAGCGGTCGTCATCCCCCAGGCCCCCCTGGGGCGCGGCATTGGGGGCCACAGGACGCTGCGGAGCGATCGGCGCCTCGCCGCGGGCGGCGCGGGCGGCGTTCTCCAGCTCGGCGGCGCGGACGTTGGCGGCCTCGGCGGCGGCGCGGGCCTCAGCGGCCTCCCGCTCCAGGCGCAGCTGCTCTTCCTTTTTGGTGAGCTGCACCACCATGGGCGGCTTGCGCAGCGGGAACTGCGGGGCGCTGGGGCGCGGCGGCACCGGCGGCTGGGGCCGGGGCGACTGGGCTTGCTGGCCGGCCGGGGGCTGGGATTGCGGGGTGCCAGAACCGGCCATGGCCTCAGCGGAGATGCACAGCCGCACACTGTAAAGAGCCCCCCCGAACCCCTGGAGCGCAGCGATGGCCGCCAGCCCCGCACCCCGGCGCCTGGAACAACTGAGCTGGCCGCACCTGCAGGCGGCGGCCCAACGGCCCGGCAGCACGGTGGTGTGGCCGTTCGGCGCCTTCGAGCAACACGGGCCCCATCTGCCCCTCGGCACCGACGGACTGTTCGCCGATCGCCTGATCGATGCGGTGCTGGCGGAGCTGCCGGCGGACCTGCCGATCTGGCGGCTGCCGCTGCAGACCCTGGGGTTTTCCCCGGAGCACGGATCCTTTGCCGGCACCCTCAGCCTGCCGGCGGAGGCCCTGCTGCAGCTGGTGGAGACGGTGGGGCGTCAACTGGCGGCCACCGGCTTCCGGCGGCTGGTGCTGTTCAACGGCCACGGCGGCCAGATCGCCCTGTTGCAGGTGGCGGCGCGTCAGCTGCGGGCGGTGGCGCCGGAGCTGGCGGTGCTGCCCTGCTTCCTGTGGAGCGGCCCCCCGGGGCTGCTGGAGCTGTTGCCGGAGCCGGAACGCAGCCAGGGGCTGCATGCGGGTCTGGCGGAAACCAGCCTGATGCTGCAGCTGGCGCCGGAGCAGGTGGGCCCCGAGCGCCCCGTGGATGGCCTGCTTGCCACCCCGCCCCCTGCCGGATGGAGCCTGGAGGGGGCCGTGCCCTGCGCCTGGCTCACCGGCGACCTGAGCCGCTCGGGGGTGGTGGGGGATGCCCGCGGGGCCAGCGCCGAGCTGGGGGCGCAGCTGCAGCAGCGCCTGGTGTCGGGTTGGCGCCAGCTGCTGGAGGATCTGCTCCGCAGCGACTGGCCGCCCCGGCTGGATTGAGGCGCCGCGCCGGGTAGGAAACCCCAACCGTGAAGCCCAGAGCGCAATTTGGCGCGGTTAAAGTCGACACCAGATCTGCGGCAGTTCAACGGTATGGCGACCCTGGAAGCGGCCCACGCGAGCGCAAGCACCGGTGCCAGCACCGCAGCCAGCGCTGACGCCCTGCCCGACTTCAGCAGCGCCGCCTACAAGGACGCCTACAGCCGCATCAACGCCATCGTGATCGAGGGCGAGCAGGAAGCCCACGACAACTACATGGCCATCGGCACCCTGCTGCCGGCCCAGGCCGAGGAGCTGGCCAAGCTGGCCCGCATGGAGCTGAAGCACATGAAGGGCTTCACCGCCTGCGCCAAAAACCTGGAGGTGGAGGCCGACATGCCCTTCGCCAAAACCTTCTTCGCGCCGCTGCACGGCAACTTCCAGACGGCCCTGGCGGAAGGCAAGATCACCACGTGCCTGCTGATCCAGGCGATCCTGATCGAGGCGTTCGCCATCTCGGCGTACCACATCTATATCCCCGTCGCCGATCCCTTCGCCCGCAAGATCACCGAGGGCGTGGTGAAGGACGAGTACACCCACCTCAACTACGGCCAGGAGTGGCTGAAGGCCAACCTGGCCGAGGTGCGCGAGGAGCTGGAGCAGGCCAACCGCGACAACCTGCCCCTGGTGCGCCGCATGCTCGAGCAGGTGGCCGAGGACGCCGCCGTGCTGCACATGGACAAGGAAGACCTGATGGCCGACTTCCTGAGCTCCTACCAGGACGTGCTGATGGAAATCGGCCTCAGCGGCCGCGAGATCGCCCGCATGGCCGCAGCGGCCCTGGTGGGCTGAAGCTGTAGCGTCCACCACACTTCAGACGCGCCCGCATGTTCGGCCTCATCGGACATTCGACCAGCTTTGAGCAGGCGCGGTTGAAGGCCCGGTCGCTCGGGTACGACGAGTACGCCGACGGTGACCTCGACATGTGGTGTGCCGCCCCCCCGCAGCTGGTGGAGCGGGTGACGGTCACCAGCCTCACCGGCAAGCAGATCGAAGGCGCCTACATCGATTCGGTGTTTGTGCCGGAGATGCTGCGGCGCTTCAAAACCGCCAAGCGCAAGGTGCTCAAGGCGATGGAGCTGGCCCAGAAGAAGGACATCACCATCACCGCCCTGGGGGGCTTCACCTCGATCATTTTTGAGGACATGAACCTGCTCAAGGAGGAGCGGGTGAGCGCGGTGGAGCTGGAGTGGAACCGCTTCACCACGGGCAACACCCACACCGCCTGGGTGATCTGCCAGCAGGTGGAAACCAACGCCCCCAAGCTCGGCATCGACCTGGCCAGCGCCAAGGTGGCGGTGGTGGGCGCCAGCGGTGACATCGGCAGCGCCGTCTGCCGCTGGCTGCAGCGCCGGGGCGTGGGCGAGCTGCTGCTGGTGGCCCGCCGGCCCCAACCGCTGATCGAACTGCAGCAGAGCCTCGGGGAGGGCCGCATCCTGGCCCTGGAGGAGGCCCTGCCGGAGGCGGATGTGGTGGTGTGGGTGGCCAGCCTGCCCCAGAGCCTGGAGATCGACACCGCCTCCCTCAAAAACCCCTGCCTGATGATCGACGGCGGCTACCCCAAGAACCTCGACAGCAAGGCCGCCGCCCCCGGGGTGCACGTGCTCAAGGGGGGCATCGTGGAGTTCTGGCAGGACATTGGCTGGCAGATGATGGAGGTGGCCGAAATGGCCAAACCCCAGCGCCAGATGTTTGCCTGCTTCGCCGAAGCGATGCTGCTGGATTTCGAAGCGCTGCACACCAACTTCAGCTGGGGCCGCAACAACATCACCCTGGCCAACATGGATCGCATCGGCGAAGCTTCCCTGAAGCACGGCTTCCGCGCCCTGGAGCTGGAGCCCAGCGAACCGGCGCCGGCGGTGCTGGCCCCCGCCTGAGTTCCGCGCCCCCTTCCACGCGCCCCCTTCCCCCTTCCCGCCGCGCCCCCTGCCGCCCAACCCGATGGCCCGTCGCCCCCTGCTCGAGTTTGAAAAGCCCCTGGTGGAGCTCGAGGAGCAGATCGAGCAGATCCGGCAGCTGGCCAAGGATTCGGAAGTGGATGTGAGCCAGCAGCTGCTGCAGCTGGAAACCCTGGCGGCCCGCCGCCGTGAGGAGATCTTCTCCAACCTCACCCCGGCCCAGAAGATTCAGGTGGCCCGCCACCCGCAGCGGCCCAGCACCCTGGACTACATCCAGGTGCTCACCGATGAATTCATTGAGCTTCACGGCGATCGCCGCGGCAGCGACGACCAGGCCCTGGTGGGCGGTGTGGGCCGCATCGGCGACCAGGGGGTGGTGCTGCTCGGCCACCAGAAGGGGCGCGACACCAAGGAAAACGTGGCCCGCAACTTCGGCATGGCCTCCCCCGGCGGCTACCGCAAGGCCATGCGGCTGATGGAGCACGCCGACCGCTTCCGCCTGCCGATCCTCAGCTTCATCGACACCCCAGGCGCCTACGCCGGCCTGCTGGCGGAGGAGCAGGGGCAGGGGGAGGCGATCGCCGTGAACCTGCGCGAGATGTTCCGGCTGCGGGTGCCGATCCTGGCCACCGTGATCGGCGAGGGCGGCTCCGGCGGCGCCCTGGGCATCGGCGTGGCCGACCGGCTGCTGATGTTCCAGCACAGCGTGTACACCGTGGCCAGCCCCGAGGCCTGCGCCTCGATCCTGTGGCGCGATGCCGGCAAGGCGCCGGTGGCGGCCGAGGCCCTCAAGATCACCGCCCCGGATCTGCTCAAGCTGGGGATCATCGATGCGGTGATCCCGGAGCCCTCCGGCGGCAACCACTGGGCCCCGCGCCAGGCCGCCGAGAACCTGCGCAACGCCCTGCTGCAGGAGCTGCAGCAGCTGCAGACCCTGAGCGAACAGGAGCTGCTCGACCAGCGCTACGCCAAGTTCCGCCGCATGGGCCGCTTCCTGGAGGCCGGCACCCAGGACCCCAGCCTCAGCTCCTGAGCACCCCCCGCGTGAGCGACTCCCCCCAACCGGCCGTGCTGATCAGCGGGGCCTCCCGCGGCATCGGCGCCGCGGCCGCCCGGCACTTCGCCGCCGCCGGCTACGACCTGCTGCTGCTGGCCCGCAGCGGCCCGGAGCTGGAGGCCCTGGCCACGGAGCTGCGGGCCCTGGGGCGCCGGGTGGAAACCCGCTGCCTCGATCTGGCCGACCCGGCCGCCATCGCCCCGGCCCTGGCGGAGTTGCTGCAGCGGGGCCTCAGCCCCACGGTGGTGATCAACAACGCCGGTGCCGCCTACACCGGCCCCCTGGCGGAGATGCCGCTGGAGCGCTGGCAATGGCTGCTGCAGCTCAACCTCACCAGCGTGGTGCAGGTGTGCCAGGCGGTGCTGCCGCAGCTGCGCCGCCAGGGGGGCGGCCTGATCATCAACGTGAGCAGCCACGCCGCCCGCAACGCCTTCCCCGATTGGGGTGCCTATTGCGTCAGCAAGGCCGCCCTGGCCAGCTTCAGCCGTTGCCTGGCGGAGGAGGAGCGCAGCCATGGGATCCGTGTGTCCACCCTCACCCTGGGTGCGGTTAATACGCCCCTGTGGGACAGCGCCACGGTCCACAGTTCGTTTGATCGCCGTGCCATGCTTTCGGCGGACCGCGTGGCCGAGACGTTGCTGTCCCTGGCCCTGCAACCCTCCTCCCAAGTTGTGGAGGATGTCACCCTGATGCCCGCTGCCGGTGTTCTCTGAGCGCTGAGCGGCGACCACCCATGACTTCTACCCTCCCCTCGAGCCTTCCCGGCCAGCTGACGCCGGTGAGCCGCCGCATCCGCGAACGTCTCGAGACCGCCGGCGTGCCCTTCCTGGCGAACGACAACATCGCCGAGCACCTGCTCGACGGCGAGATGGAGCAGCTGGAG
>JBEBCX010000006.1:0-15875 GCA_041157425.1 Cyanobacteriota bacterium
GCCTGGTGGCCGCCCTGGTGATCTACCTGGGGCTCACCACCGCCTTCGGGCTCGAGCAGGTGGGCAGCAGCCTGCGCGCCCTGCCCTGGATCTGGTGGCTGCTGGGGCCGGCGGTGTGCCTGGGCAGCCACCTGCTGCTGCTGCTGCGTTGGCAGTTTTATCTGCGCTGGCTGGGCTACCCGCTGCCGCTGCGGGCCGGCGCCCGCATCTACGCCGCCGGCCTGGCGCTGATCGCCGCCCCGGGCCGGGGCGGTGAGGCCCTGCGGGGCCTGTGGCTGCAGCGCCGCCACGGTTTCCCGCTCACCGTGGGGGTGGGCATCACCCTGGCGGAGCGGCTGGCGGATCTGGCCAGCGCCCTGCTGGTGCTCAGCTGGGGGCTGGGGCGGCAGGTGTGGAGCGCCGCCCTGGTGGGCGCGGCGGTGCTCGGGGCCGGCGGCTGGCTGCTCACCCACCCGCGGGTGCTGCAGCGGCTGGAGCGCTGGCTCGATGGCCTGCCGCTGCACCGCCGCTGGCAGGGGCTGATGCGACTGCTGCGGGAGGCGCTGCTGGCCATGGGCCGCATGCGGCAGCTGATGAAGCCGCGGCCGCTGCTGGTGGGCACCCTGTTGGCCTGCGCCTGCTGGTTGCTGGAGGCGGGCTTGCTGGTGGGGCTCTACGGGGCCCTGGGGGTGGCGATCGACTGGCGCCAGGCCGCCGTGATCCGCACCGCCACGGGCCTGGGGGGCGTGGTGTCGCTGCTGCCGGCGGGCCTCGGCACCAGCGAGGCCACGGCCATTGGCCTGGCCATGCTCTACGGCGCCGGGCGCTCGCAGGCCCTCGCGGCCACCCTGGTGCTGCGGCTGTGCACCCTGGCCCTGCCTTGCCTGCTGGGGGTGGTGGCCCTGATGCGCCAACCGGACCTCAGCCGCCGCTCTCAAAACGATGCCCCCGGCCAGCACAGCTGACCGGGGGCTCTCGCCGGGTCCGCTCTGGCGCGGAACCGATTGATCTAGGAATCAGGCGCCGTAATCAGCCGGCGTTCTCCGCGATCAGCAGACCCTGCTTGGAACAACTGGAACTCACGGGCACCTCCTCCTGTGGGGATGATTGCCAGCCGGTGAAGCCTTCGGTGCGGCGGCGGCCCGAGGGCCCAGCTGCACCACTCCACTGCTGACGGAACCGTCTGATGCTACCGGGATTGACCAGGGGCCTGCGCCCGCGGGCGAGCGCGGGCGGCCAACAAAAAACCCCGCCGAGGCGGGGTTGCTGAGGGGGGTTGCCTGAAGCCAGGCGGGTGAACAACGGCGGCTGGTCTCAGCCGACGCTCCAAACGCCGCCGGCGATCTTCACCAGGGGCGCCACGATGGTGGTGCCAGCCAGGAACCAGGCGAAGGCGGCACCGCCGCAGCCACCCAGCCAGAAGCCGCTGGCGAACTCAGCCCAGCCGGCCTTGGTGAACAGGTCGGCGGGGGGATTGTCGATGGTGGCGTCGGCGGGCTGCACATTGGGGCCGAGACCGGCGGTGCCGTAGATCGACAGGCACACGGTGAGGATCGACACCAGACCCACAGCCGCCAGCAGGCCAGCGGTGCTGGCGTATTCGGTGGCGCGCAGGGGGCCGCAGATCGCGAAGGGGCCGTAGAGGAAGAAGCCATGGGCCATCCCCACTTCCAGACCGCGGCGGTTGGGGGAGAGGGCCGGGCGGTAGGCGGGCAGGGCGCTCAGGAAAGCGCGCGTGAAATAGCTGCTGTTAACGGGGGTGGCCAGATTGCCGACGCAGGGGTCGGCGACGGGGGTCACGGTCATCGGTCAGAGGGGATGGATGGCCAGGGGAAATGGATGGCTGGACTGAAGCGTGCGTGGGCTCCTCAGGAGCTCAATCGCGGGCTTCGATCACGTTGAACAGCAGGGCCATGGCCACCGCAGGACCCATGATCCCGACAAGGGGCACGAACACCGAGGGCATCCAGGCGGCGACGAAATCTCCGGTCATCAGCGTGGGCCAATACAGCTACCGTCGGCACTGTAAGGAGCCCTTCTGAAGCTGCCGTTGAGCAGCGAAAGGGGCGACATAAAAGTTCAGACCAACACCCCCACCAGCCATGAACCAGGCCCTCTCTGGAGCCGCCATCGCCGCCGTGATCGCCGTGCTCTGGCTGCTGGGGCGCCCCCGCACCACCATCCTGCGCTCCACGGACACCAGCGCCATCGCCGCCCTCAACCGCAGCCAGATGACCCTCGTTCAGGGCGCTGCGGGGGGCGATGGCGGCAGCTCGCCGGAGGCCGCCGCCGCGGCCCCGCACCAGCACTGGCCGGCCGCCGCCGACCTTCGGGGCCGCCGCGCGCTGCTGCTGCAGCTGGAGCGTCAGTTCCAGGCGGGCGGCCGCGAGCGCCAATGGGCCATGGCCAGCTGCGGCGCCTGGGGGCACCGGGCAGCCCTGCCGCTGATCCAGCGGGGCCTGCGCGACGCCGACCCCCACGTGAGCCGCCTGGCCGCCGCCGCCATGGAACGCTTCCGCGGCCGCAGCACCGCCTCGGCGTCCGCCACCCCTCAGCCCGCGGCCAAACCGCCCCGCAACGTGTCCCGCACCCGGTAAATGGGGCGGCCCTGGCTTTCGTGGTAGGTGCGCATCTGCAGCTCCGCCAGCAGGCCAAAACAAAACAGCTGCACCCCGCAGATCAGCGCCAGCACCGCCACCATCAGCAACGGGCGGCTGCCGATGTCGATGCCCTGCAGCTTGAGGCTGAGCAGGTAACCGCTGAGCAGCACCCCCACGGCCACCGCCAGCAGCCCGCCGAAGCCGAACACATACATCGGCCGGGTGAGGAACCGCTTCATGAACCACACGGTGAGCAGATCCATCAGCACCCGGAAGGTGCGATCGATGCCGTACTTGCTGGTGCCGTAGCTGCGGGCCCTGTGGTTCACCTTCACCTCGCTGATGCGGGCGCCCTCGATGAAGGCCAGGGCCGGCAGGAAGCGGTGCAGCTCGCCGTAGAGGTTCATGTCCTCCACCAGTTCGCGGCGGTAGGCCTTGAGGGAGCAGCCGTAGTCGTGCAGGCGCACCCCCGTGACGCGGGCGATCAGGCGGTTGGCCAGCCGGCTGGGCAGCTTGCGGCTCATGGCCGGGTCCTGGCGCTGGTGGCGCCAACCGCTCACCAGGTCATAGCCCTGCTCGAGCCGCTCCAGCAGCAACGGGATGTCGGCCGGGTCGTTCTGCAGGTCGCCATCGAGGGTCACGATCAGGGCGCCGCGGCTGGCATCAAACCCCGCCGCCATGGCCGGGGTCTGGCCGTAGTTGCGGCGCAGCAGCACCGCCACCAGCTCCGGCGTTTGGGCCGCCAACTGGCGCAGCACGGCGGCGGTGCCATCGCTGGAGCCGTCGTCCACCAGCACCAGCTCGAACGAGCGTCCCAGGGGCCGCAGCGCCGCCAGCAGCTGGTCCACCAGCGGCGGCAGGCTTTCGGCCTCGTTGTAGAGGGGCACCACGATCGAAAGCTCGGGCCCCATCGACGACGCGCGGCGGTGGCAGGAACCTAAGCGAGGGTCGTGCCGTCGTGGCAGCGCACCACCCGGCCGGCCCCCCGCAGCTCGCGGCGGTAATGGGCACTCACGGGATCCTGCAGCTGGGGATCGAGGCCATCGATGCCCAGGCCATCGCGGCCGTGCTGCTGGCCGGAGCTGTGCAGGTAACGGCCGGCCCCCAGGTAAAGCCCCACGTGGGTGCAGCGCTGGGGGCGACCGAAAAAGATCAGATCCCCGGGCCGCAGCAGGCCGTAACAACCCGGGGCCACCGCCACCGGCTGGCAGAAGCGCTCCTGCTGGTAGGCGTCACGGGGGATCCAGATGCCGGCACTGGCGTAGGCCGCCTGGATCAGGCCGGAGCAATCGAAATCGGGGCCCAGGGTGCCGCCCCAGAGGTAGCGGTTGGGCCGCTGCCGCGCCCGCTCGGCGAACGCGAGCACCGCCGGCAGGGCGGCGCGGATCTGGGCCTCCGGCAGCAGCGGCGGCCGTTGGCGGGCCGTGGCGCGGGCATGGCCCAGCAGCCGCTGGGGGTCCACCCAGCCGGGGTAGCCGTCCTCCAGCAGCCGCACCCGCAGGCGGGCGACGCTGCCGGTGGGGGGCTCGAGCACCTGCAGGCAACGGCCCGCGGCCGCCTGGGTGGCCAAACCGGGCCCCCGCCAGTGGCTGTGCAGATCAAGGGGGGCATCCAGGCGCCAGCAACTGCCGGTGCTCAGCAACTCCAGCGCCACGGGGGTGCCCTCGGCCAACCTGCCTAATCTCCCCATGACCTCCTGAGCGGCGATGGCGTTCTACTGCCCGGATGGGGCGATGGCCCAGCGGCTGCAGAGCGTGGTGGCCCAGCTGCAGGCCGAAGGGCGCCCGGAGCTGGAGCAGGAGCTCTCGATCACCTGGCTGCGCTACGACCGCTCGCTGCTGCAGAGCGCCGCCACCAGCGACAGCGCCGCCTTCTGGGGGCAACAGCCCAAAGGAGCCTGCTGGAACGGGGAACGCCCCCGCTACCCCGCCAGCGTGGTGAAGCTGGTGTATCTGGTGGCGGCGGAGGCCTGGCTGCAGCGCCAGCTGATCGACGACACCCCCGAGCTGCGCCGCGCCCTGGCGGACATGATCCGCGACTCGAGCAACGACGCCACCGGCCTGGTGGTGGACCTGCTCACCGGCACCACCAGCGGGCCGGAGCTGGCACCGGAGGCCCTGGCGAGCTGGGGCCTGCGGCGCCAGCTGGTGAACCGCTGGCTGGCGGAGCTGGGCTGGCCGGAATGGGAGGGCTGCAACGCCTGCCAGAAAACCTGGGGCGATGGCCCCTACGGCCGCGAACGGCAGTTTTATGGGGAAGGCGGCGGCAACCGAAACCGCCTCAGCAGCGATGCGGTGGCCCGCCTGCTGCACGGCGTGATCGCCGGCGGCATCCTCTCCCCCCAAGCCTGCATGCGCATGCAGGGGCTGCTGGCCCGCAGCCTCGATGCGGATCAGCGGGCGGCCGATCCGGAAAACCAGGTGGATGGCTTTCTGGGGGAGGGCCTCCCGACGGGGGCACGGCTGTGGAGCAAGGCGGGCTGGATGAGCCAGGCCCGCCACGATGCGGCCTACGTGGAGGCCGAGGGGCAGCCGCCCATGCTGCTGGTGGTGTTCAGCGAAGGGGCCGCACGGGCCGCCGACGCTCAGCTGCTGCCGGAGCTGGCGCGGCAACTGCTGCAGGGCTGACACGGGACCTCCCACGAAGGGATTCCCGAGGGATCACAACAGGATCAACGGAGAGGGAGGGATTCGAACCCTCGACAGAAGTTGCCTCCTGTAACTCCTTAGCAGGGAGCCGCTTTCAACCACTCAGCCACCTCTCCAGCGGCCCGGGAAGCTTATCAGCCCTGACCCCCGCCGTCGGGCTGGCGGAGCGCCTGCAGGGGCAGCCGCGGCAGCCGGTGCTTGAAGCCGCAGAGGATCTCCCAGGGGATCGTGCCGCAGGGCTCGCTCCAGGCCAGCGGATCAATGCGGGCGCCGCCGTCCTCCCCCAGCAGGGTCACCACCGCCCCCTGATCCAGCTCCGGCACATCGGTGGCGTCGAGCACCATCTGGTCCATGGTGATGGCGCCCACCTGGGGCACCGGCCGCCCCTGGAACAGCACCTGCAAGCGGTTGGAGAGCAGCCGCGGCACCCCATCGGCATAGCCGATGCCGAGCACCGCCAGGCGGCTGGGGCGGCTGGTGGTGAAGCGGTGGCCGTAGCTCACCCCCACGCCGGCGCTCACCGTGCGGATCAGGCTCACCCGCGCCCGCACCTGCATGGCCGGCTGCAGCGCCAGCTCTCCCCCCAGGTGGGCGGCGGGGCGGTGGCCGTAGAGGGCCAGGCCCACGCGCACCAGGTCGTAGTGGAGGCCGGGGCTGCGCAGGGTGGCGGCGGAATTGGCCAGATGGCGGCAGCCGCTGGGCAGGCCCGCCTGCCGCAGGCCCGAGAGCACCGCATCAAAGTGCTGCTGCTGGCGCTGGGTGAGGGGGTCGAGCCCGTCCCCGGGCGCATCGGCATCGGCCAGGTGGGAGTAAATGCCCGCCAGCTCCACCGCCTCCAGGGCGGCGATCGCCTCCACCAGCCGCTGCCCCTCCTGCCAGGGGGCCCCCAGCCGGGCCATGCCGGTGTCGAGCTTGAGGTGCACGGCCATGGCCCGGCCACTGCCGGCCGCCAGGTTCTGGCAGAGCAGCGCCTCCCGCATGCCGCTGAGGGTGGGCATCAACTGCCAGTGCAGGCAGGCCCGCAGCTCATCGGGGTGGGTGAGATTGCCCAGCACCAACACCGGCTGGCTGAGCCCCGCCTGGCGCAGCTCCACCCCCTCCTGCAGGGTGGCCACACCAAAACAACGGGCCCCACCGGCGGCGGCGGCACGGGCCACGGGCACGGCCCCATGGCCATAGCCATCGGCCTTCACCACGGCCATCAGGGCGCTGCCGGGGGCGAGGGAGCGGCAGAGGCTGCGGGCGTTGGCCTCCAGGGCGTCCTCGTTCACCTCCACCCAGGCCCGCTGGCGCGGATGGGGCCAGGGCTGAGCGCGGGGCTGGGGCCAGGACTCCGACATGCGCTATTCCGCCATGCGCTGAAGGGTTGCGCAAAGGGTAGGCATGGCTGCGATCCGCACTGGCCAGCGCCCCTAGCATGCCTCCATGGGCCAGGTTCTGGTACTCAACGCCTCCTACGAGCCGCTGAACATCACCAGCTGGCGGCGGGCCACGGTGATGCTGCTCAAGGGGAAGGCCGAGGGCCTGGAGCACGCCCACGACCAACTGCTGCGGCCCGGCCTGAACCGGCCCACGGTGATCCGGCTGCGCCAGTTCGTGCGGGTGCCCTTCAGGCCCCTGCCGCTCACCCGCCGCAACGTGTTCCACCGCGACGGCCACCGCTGCCAGTACTGCGGCATCAGCAGCGACCGCCTTTCGATCGACCACATCCAGCCCCGCAGTCGCGGCGGCACCCACAGCTGGGACAACGTCACCACCGCCTGCCTGCGCTGCAACGTGCACAAGGGCAACCGCACGCCGCGGGAGGCGGGCATGCTGCTGGCGCGGCAGCCGCGCCGGCCCCTCAGCGGCCCGCTGTTTGAAGCCCAGCGCCAGATGGCCAGCGGCGGCCACCGCGAGTGGGCCAAATACGTGGACGGCTGGGACAGCGACGCTGGCGACGCCGCCCCGCTGGTGGCCTAGGCGTCGAGACCGGAGCTCTGCAGCGCCAGCTCCTCGAGCTGCCGCCGCTGCTCCGCCGACACACAGGCCCCGATCAGCTCCGCCAGCTGCCCCTGCAGCACCGGCTCCAGGGAGAAGTTGCGGCCCAGGCGGTGGTCGGTGGTGCGGTTGTCTTTGTAGTTGTAGGTGCGGATCTTCTCGCTGCGGTCGCCGCTGCCCACCTGCGCCAGCCGGGCGGAGCGCTCCTTGGCGTTGGCGGCCGCCAGCTCCCGCTCGTAGAGCTTGGCCCGCAGGATCTCCATCGCCCGCTCGCGGTTCTGCAGCTGGGAGCGCTCCTGGGTGCAGAACACCCGGATGCCGGTGGGTTTGTGCAACAGATCCACCGCCGTCTCCACCTTGTTCACGTTCTGGCCGCCGGCCCCGCCGGAGCGGGCGGTGCTGATCTCCAGGTCGCCCGGATCGATCTGCACCTCCACCGGATCGGCCTCCGGCATCACCGCCACGGTGGCGGTGGAGGTGTGCACCCGGCCCTGGGATTCGGTGGCGGGCACCCGCTGCACGCGGTGCACGCCGGCTTCAAACTTCAGCTGGCTGAACACCCCCGCCCCCTGGATGGCGAGGATCAGCTCCTTGTAGCCCCCCAGCTCCGCCTCCGAGGCGCTCACCGGCTGCACCCGCCAACCCACGCTCTGGGCATAGCGCTCGTACATGCGGGCCAGATCGCCCGCCCAGATGGCCGCCTCGTCGCCGCCGGCGCCAGCCCGGATCTCGAGCATCACGCTGCGCTCATCGCGGGGATCCCGGGGCAACAGGGCCACGGTGAGCTCCTGCTCGAGCTCAGCGATGCGGGGCAACAGCTGCTCGAGCTCCTCCTGGGCCAGGGCCTCCAGGTCGACGTCGCCGCGGTGGTCGCGCAGGAGCTCCCGCGCCTGGCGCTCCTGGCTGCGCAGCGCCAGCAGGGTGTCGTAGCCCTGCACCAGGGGCTCCAGCCGCGCCCGCTCGCGGGCGATGGGCTCCAGCTGAGCGGGGTTGGCGGCCACATCCGGATCCGCCAGCTGCCGCTCCAGGCTGGCGAAGGTGGTGCGGGCGGTCTCCAGGCGTTCGCTCAGGAAGGAGGCATCCATGGCAGCGGCTCAGGCCAGCAAAAAGCCGGATGCACGGGGCATCCGGCCAGGGGGTGCACCGAGAGGTGCTGAAGACATGAGGATCAGGCGATCCGCAGATCAGGCTTCGACGGCGACGGCTTCTGCCTCGGCAGCGGCAGCGGGCTCAGCGGCCTTGCTGTCGGCCTTCGCAGCCTTGGCGGGCTTGGCCTCGGCAGTGGCGTCGGCACCACCCATGCCGTACTTGCGCATGAAGCGGTCCACACGGCCCTCGGTGTCGAGGATCTTCTGGGTACCGGTGTAGAAGGGGTGGTTGCCGCTCCACACGTCGACGTGGATCTCGGGGGAGGTGGAGCCGGTGGTCATCACCACCTCTCCGTTGCAGATCACCTTGGCATCGGGATACCAGGT
Source organism: Cyanobacteriota bacterium (assembly GCA_041157425.1). Classification (GTDB taxonomy): domain Bacteria; phylum Cyanobacteriota; class Cyanobacteriia; order PCC-6307; family Cyanobiaceae; genus Vulcanococcus. Next base: position 8,683 of record JBEBCX010000006.1, read on the forward strand.
GGGATGGATGTCGGCCTTCGGCATGACGGAAACGGGGCTGGGGGGCAGCGGCTGAATCAGCGCTTGGAGAACTGAGGGGCCTTGCGGGCTTTCTTGAGGCCGTACTTGCGGCGTTCCTTGGCGCGGGGGTCGCGGCTCAGGTGGCCTTCGGTTTTGAGGGGCTTGCGGTTCTCGGTGGAGAGCTCGCACAGGGCCCGGGCCGCACCCTGCTTGATGGCATCGGCCTGGCCGGTGAGGCCGCCGCCGCGCACGTTCACCAGCAGGTCGTACTCGCCGGCCAGACCCAGGGTCTGCAGGGGAGCCTTCACCGCCGCCAGGTAAACGGGGTTGTAGTTGAGGTAGTTGTCGCCGGGGCGGCCGTTGATGGTCACGCTGCCGGTGCCGGGGACGACACGCACGCGGGCCACGGCGGTCTTGCGACGGCCCGTACCCCAGTAGACGACTTGGTTGGTGCTCATTGGGCGGAAGCGGCGGGGTCGAGGGCGAGGGCCTGGGGCTGCTGGGCGGCGTGGGGGTGCTCAGCACCCTTGTACACCTTCAGCTTGCGGAACAGCTGGCGGCCGAGGGCGTTGTGGGGAAGCATGCCCTTGACGGCCTTCTCGATGATCCGCTCGGGCAGGCGGGCCTGCAGGGCCGCGAAGCTCTCGGTCTTCATGCCGCCGGGGCGGCCCGAGTGGCGGCGGTACACCTTCTGGGTGTTCTTGTTGCCGCTCACCTTCACCTTCTCGGCATTGATCACCACGACGAAGTCGCCGGCGTCAATGTGGGGGGCGAAGTTGGGGTTGTTCTTGCCGCGCAGCACGGAGGCCACTTCGCTGGCGAGGCGGCCGAGGGTCTGGTTCTCCGCATCCACCAGATACCACTGGCGACTGGAGGGATCCTGAGGGGGGACGAGAGTCTTGTTCATCGCACCGGCGGGCCGGATCGGATAGGGCGCCATCACCCACGAACGGGCGACAGGGCGGGACAGGGCGTCTGGACGGAAGGTCTGGACTTGGAACGGCAGGGCGCCCGACGGAGCGGGCGGCTGTAGCTCATGGAGCGAACCTACCGCGTCGCCTGACGGCCCTCCGGGGGAGGGGTCGGCGGCACGGATGCTGCGGGGGGTGCGTCAGGGCACTCCAGCAAAAACCGCGGTTGGCAATCATACCAGGCGGTAGCGGGGAACACCGGTTGCGGGTAGCCCACCCGCAGCAGGCACAACCCCTGTGGTGGCGCCGCTTCCTTCACCTGATCACGGGCGCCGCTGCGCCAGCGCCGCTCGAAGGCCTCGAGGCTGAGGCGCCCCTCCGCCAGGGCCACCAATTGCCCCATCACCAGGCGCACCATGCCGTAGAGAAAACCGCTGGCCTGCAGCTCCACCTCGATCAGATCGCCGCGGCGCAGCACGCTCACCTCCTGCAGGGTGGTGCGGGAGTGGGAGCGGGAGCTGCCGGCCCGCTCAAAGGCGGCGAAATCATGCTCCCCCAGCATCCCCTCCAGGGCCCGGCGCATCAGGGCCTCATCGAGCGGCACCTGGTAGCGGTGCCAGCTCCAGGGGGCCAGAAAGAGGTTGGGCAGGCGGCCGTTGTACAGGGTGTAGCGGTAGCGCCGGTAGCAAGCGGAGAAACAGGCGTGCCAATCACTGGGCACGGCGGCCGCAGCCCGCACCCGGATCGAGGCCGGCAGGCGACCGTTGAGGGCTGCGGCCCAACGCTGGGCCGGAATCGGCCCGGCCGCCTCAAAATGCACCACCTGGCCGGCCGCGTGCACGCCGGAATCGGTGCGCCCTGCGGCAACGGCCCTGGCGGGCCGCTGGGGATCCAGCGCCGCCAGGGCCGTTTCGAGGGTTTCCTGCACGCTGGGGTCGCGGGGCTGGCGCTGCCAGCCGCAATAGGCCGCCCCGTCGTATTGCAGGCAGAGGGCGATGCGGCCCAGGGGTCTCAGACCAGCTCGATGATCGCCATCTCGGCGTTGTCGCCGCGACGGGGCACGGTGCGGATGATGCGGGTGTAGCCGCCGTTGCGGTCGCCGTAACGCTCCTGGGCCTTGTCGAACAGGGCGTGCACCAGCTGCTTGTCGTAGATGTAGCCGATGGCGCGGCGGCGGGCGGCGAGGCTGCCGTCCTTGGCCAGGCTGATCATGCGCTCGGCTTCGTCACGCAGGGCCTTGGCACGGGCCTTGGTGGTGGTGAGGCGACCTTCGCGGATCAGCTGCGTGGTCAGGGCGCGCAGCATGGCTTTGCGTTGGTCGGCGGGGCGTCCCAGCTTGGGAACTCGGCACTGGTGGCGCATGGCTCAGACGGGTGGAAACGAAACGGTTCGGGGCGGTGGGGCTGCGGGGCCGATCAGGCGCCGGCGCGGCTCTGGGGGAGGGAGATGCCGATGCGCTCGAGCGCCTCGATCACCTCATCGGCCGACTTGGAGCCGAAGTTTTTGATCTCCAGCAGGTCTTCATAGCTGAAGCCCATCAGGTCGGAGACCGAGTTCACCTGGGCGCGCTTGAGGCAGTTGTAGGCACGCACCGACAGATTCAGCTCCTCGAGGGGAATCTGGGCTTCGGCGGAGGGCTCGGGCTCCAGGCCGGGCTCATCCACCATGGTGAGGCTGGCCAGGGGCTGGAACAGGGCGATCAGCTGATTGGCCGCCTGGGCCATGGCGTCGTCGGGGGTGACGGAGCCATCGGTTTCGATCTCCAGGCGCAGGCGCTCGCGGGCGGAGCCGCCTTCACCCACGGCGGTTTCGTCAACGCTGTAGTTGACGCGGCGCACGGGCATGAACACGGCATCGATCTGCAGCAGGTCGATGGCACTGGTGTCCTCGCTGCGGCGGTCGACGGGGCGGTAGCCCACGCCGCGCTCCACGTGCACCTCGAGCTCGAGGCTGGAGCCATCGGCCACGGTGGCGATCGGACGGTCGCCGTCGATCACGCTCACCTGGGAGGAGAACTGCAGGTCGGAGGCGGTGACGGTGGCGGGACCGTTGACCACCAGGCGGCCGATCTCCAGCTCACGGCTGCGGCTGCTCACGGTGACGTCCTTGCAGTTCAGCAGGATGTCGAGCACGTCCTCACGCACGCCCGGAACGGTGGCGTACTCGTGGTTCACACCGGCGATGCGCACGGCGGTGATGGCACTGCCCTCGAGGGCGCCCATCAGCACGCGGCGCAGGGAGTTGCCGAGGGTGATCGCCTGGCCGCGCTCCAGCGGGCCGATGACGAAGACGCCGGTCTGGGAGCGGTCGTTGGAGACCTGGTGTTCAACCCGATCGATCTGGTACTGCAGCACGGTCTGAAGCTCGGAAGGTTGGCGATGCCCTGGGGCGGGCGGATCAAACGCTGGGGATCAGACCCGGCGACGCTTGGGACGACGGCAGCCGTTGTGGGGCAGGGGGGTGACGTCGCGAATCAGGGTGATTTCCAGGCCGGCCACCTGCAGGGCACGGATGGCGGTTTCACGGCCGGAACCGGGGCCGCGCACCAGCACTTCGATCTGGCGCATCCCCTGCTCAAGGGCGCGGCGGGCGGCGGCTTCGGCGGCGGTCTGGGCGGCGAAGGGGGTGCCCTTGCGGGCGCCCTTGAAGCCGCTGGCTCCGGCGGAACTCCAGGAGATCACCTCACCGGCGGTGTCGGTGATCGAAACGATGGTGTTGTTGAAGGTGCTCTGAATGTGCGCCACACCATTGGGCACATTGCGCTTGGTCTTCTTGGCGCCGGATTTCTTGGCGGGCTTGGCCATGGGGAAGGCCCTGCAAGGGCAGGGAGGTGATCGGGGAACTGAGGGGGGAGCCCCTGGTGACGCCGGCCCGGGTGGGGGCCAGTCGGCAGGGGCTGATCAGGCGGGGGGAAGGCGGTGAGGCCTGCCGCAGGCGGCAGGGGCTTACTTCTTCTTGCCGGCCACGGTCTTGCGGGCGCCGCGGCGGGTGCGGGCGTTGGTGCGGGTGCGCTGGCCGCGCACCGGCAAACCGGCACGGTGGCGACGGCCGCGCACACAACCGATGTCCTGCAGGCGCTTGAGGGCCATGCCCTCCTGACGGCGCAGGTCGCCCTCGAGGGTGTAGGCCTCGGCGGCGCCGCGCAGCTTCTGCACGTCGGCGTCTTCGAGGTCCTTCACGCGGGTGTCGGGGTTGACACCGGTCTTGGCCAGGATCTTCTGGGCCGTGGTCAGGCCAATCCCGTAGACATACGTCAGGGCAATTTCGATCCTCTTGTCGCGAGGAATATCAACGCCGGCGATCCGAGCCACAGAAACGAAAGGTGGGGTGAGCAGGGGAGTGGTGCCGCAGGCGCGGTGGCCTCAAGGGCCAAAGCGGCTGGGGCGAAAGGGTGGTTGAGGCATGCCCCCAAGGGGGTGCAGCGATGGCCTCACCCAGGGATCAACCCTGGCGCTGCTTGTGCTTGGGGTTGGCGCAGATCACCATCACCCGGCCGTGGCGACGGATCACCCGGCACTTGTCGCACATTTTTTTAACTGAGGCGCGCACCTTCATTGGGGCGGTCTCTCCGATTTTGCAAACCGCGAACCTACCACACGGGTCAACCGAGCAAGGCGGCGATCCGATCGGCAATGGCCTCCACGCTGCCGGCGGCCTCCACGGGGGCCAGCAGGCCCCGCTCGCGGTAATACGCGATCAAGGGCTCGGTCTGCTGGCGGTACACCTCGAGGCGATGGCGGATCACCGCTTCGTTGTCGTCGGCCCGGCCGCGGCTGAGCAACCGCTGCACCAACACGCCGTCGTCGAGCTCCATCAGCACCACCAGCTCGATCTGCTGGCCCAGCTCATCGAGCAACGCCGCCAGGGCATCGGCCTGGGCCACGTTGCGGGGGAAGCCATCCAGCAGCCAGCCGCCGCTGTGCTGCTCCAGGCGGCTGCGCACAATCGCCAGCACCAGGGCATCGCTCACCAGCTCACCGCGGGCCATCACCGCCTCGGCCTCCTGGCCCAGGGGGGTGCCGGCGGCCACCTCGGCCCGCAACAGATCGCCGGTGGAGAGGTGCAGGAGCCCCTGGCTCTCCGCCAGGCGCTGGGCCTGGGTGCCCTTGCCGGCACCGGGGGGTCCGAGGAACAGCAGACGTTGCTTCATGGCCAACGGCATCACGGGGTTAGGAGGGAAACGATCGGGGTCTGGTGCCAGGCGCTCACTGGCGCACCATGCCCTCGTAGCGCTGCGAGATCACGGCGGTCTGCAGCTGCTTGGCGGTTTGGATGGCCACGCCCACCAGGATCAGCAGGCTGGTGGCGCCCAAGCCCTGGAAGGTTTTCACCTGGGTGGCGGATTCCACCGCTGAGGGGATGATCGCCACCGCCCCGAGGAACAGGGCCCCCAGCAGGGTGAGGCGGTTCTGCACACCCCCGAGGTAGTTGGCGGTGGCCGAGCCCGGGCGAACGCCGGGGATCGCCACCCCGGAGCGCTTGAGGTTGGTGGCCACATCCACCGGGTTGATGGTGAGTGGGGCTGAGGGCGGCGGCCACCTGAATCAGCCAGGGCGACTTGGTGAAATTGGCGATCGTCACCGGCAGGAACACCACCGCCGAGGCAAAGATGATCGGCATCACACCGCCGGCGTTGAGCTTGAGCGGCAGGTAGCTCTGGCGGGCCGAGAGGCTGGCGCCGCCCACCTGGCGCTTGGCGCTCACGATCGGGATGCGGCGGTTGCCCTCCTCCACGCAGACGATGCCCACGATCGTGAGCAGGAACACCGCCACCAGCACCACGATGCCGCCGACGGTGCTGCGGTCGCCGCTCTGGGCCAGCTCAATGGTGGAGCCCAGGGCCCGCGGCAAGGTGGCCACGATGTTGAGGTAGATCACCAGGGAGGCCCCCTGGCCGATGCCCCGCTCGGTGATCACCTCGCTGATCCACATCACCACCATCGAGCCCGTCACCAGGGCGACGGCGGTCTGCAGCACGAACACCAGCTCCGAGGTGCCGGCGGTGGCGTAGGGCCGCAGGATGAGCGCAAACACCACGCTCTGCAGGATGCCCCAGCCCAGGGCCACATAGCGGGTGTACTGGGCGATCTTGCGGCGCCCGGCCTCGCCTTCGTTTTTCTGCAGGTCCTCCAGCTGCGGCAGGGAGGCCGTGAGCAGCTGCAGGATGATCGAGGCGTTGATGTAGGGCAGGATCCCCAAACCGAACACGCCGAGGGTGGAGATGCCACCGCCGGTGAAGATGTCCAGGAAGCCGATCAGCTGGCCGCCCCGGGCGATGAAGTCCTGGAAGGCGAGCCGGTCGATGCCGGGCACGGGGATGTAGATGCCCAGCCGCACCAGCAGCAACAGCCCGAGGGTGATCAGCACCCGGTTGCGCAGATCCTTGGCCTGGACCAGCTGGGTGAGGATTTCTCCGGCACTGGGGTTGCGACCCCGGCTGACGAGCATGGCGGGCGGAGCGGGGGGAGGGAACAAAAAACCGCCTGGTCGGCCCTGGGCCGCCAGACGGTGTCGAAGTTAACGGGTGGTGGGTCGGATCAAGCCGAAGCTCAGATCACTTCGCAGCTGCCACCGGCGGCCTCGATCTTCTCGCGGGCACTGGCGGTGAAGGCGGCGGCCTGCACGGTGAGCTTCACCTTGAGGTCGCCGTTGCCGAGCACCTTGAGGGGGTGCTTGGGGCTGGTCACGATGCCGGCCTTCACCAGGCTGTCGAGGGTCACGGTGCTGCCGGCCTTGAGGTCGGCCAGCTTGGCCACGTTGATCACCGTGTAGTTCTTCGGATTGATCAGCGTGAAGTGCTTGAGCTTGGGCACCCGGCGGTAGAGGGGCATCTGACCGCCTTCAAAGCCAGGCCGGGTGGGGCGACCCGAGCGCGACTTCTGACCACGCATGCCGAAACCGCAGCTGGCGCCCTGGCCGGCGGCGATGCCGCGGCCCTTGCGCAGTTTGCGGCGACGGGCGCCGGTCTGGGGCTTGAGGGATTGGAGATTGAGCGATGTCATGGCGGGCCTCAGGAGTAGATCTGCTCAAGGGAGATGCCCCGCTCCTTGGCGGTCTCCTTGTGGGTGCGCAGGGCCTGGAGGGCCTGCATCGCGGCGCGGGCGTTGTTGAGAGGGGTCTTGGAACCCAGCCGCTTGGCCAGGACGTTCTTGATGCCCGCCACTTCCACCACGGCCCTAACCGGCCCGCCGGCGATGACCCCGGAACCTCCCACCCGAACGGCGCCGGAGCAGGCGCTGGAGCAGGCGCTGGGGCGGGCGCTGGGGCAGGCGCGGACGCGGG
>JBEBCX010000007.1:0-13437 GCA_041157425.1 Cyanobacteriota bacterium
CAAAACGATCAACTTCGGGGTGGTGTACGGCATGGGCGCCCAGCGCTTCGCCCGCGAAACCGGCGTCAGCCAGGCCGAGGCCAAAGACTTCCTCGCCAAGTACAAGCAGCGCTACCCGAAGGTGTTCGCCTTCCTGGAGCTGCAGGAGCGGCTGGCCCTGTCGCGCGGCTACGTGGAAACGATCCTGGGCCGCCGGCGCCCCTTCGCCTTCGACCCCTCAGGCCTGGGGCGACTGCTGGGCAAAGACCCACTCGAGATCGACCTGGAGGTGGCCCGCCGCGGCGGCATGGAGGCCCAGCAGCTGCGGGCCGCCGCCAACGCCCCGATCCAGGGCTCCAGCGCCGACATCATCAAGCTGGCGATGGTGCAGCTGCATCGGCGCCTGCACGAGAGCGGCCTGCCGGCACGGCTGCTGCTGCAGGTGCACGACGAACTGGTGCTGGAGGCGGCCCCGGAGGCGCTGGAGGCGGCGGTGACCCTCACCCGTGAAACCATGGAGCGCGCGGTGACGCTGACTGTGCCCCTGGTGGTGGAGACCGGCGTTGGTGCCAACTGGATGGACGCGAAGTAACCACCGGCCCGATGACCCTCAAGCTCACCAACACCCTCAGCCGGCGCCTTGAGGCGTTCCAGCCGCTCGAGCCCGGCAAGGTGAGCATCTACTGCTGCGGCGTCACGGTTTACGACCTGTGCCACCTGGGCCATGCCCGCAGCTACATCGCCTGGGACGTGCTGCGCCGCTACCTGATCTGGAGCGGCTACGCGGTGACGTTTGTGCAGAACTACACCGACATCGACGACAAAATCCTCAACCGCGCCGCCGAAGAGGGCAGCTCGATGCAGGCGGTGAGCGAGCGCAACATCGACGCCTTCGTGGCCGACATGGCCCGCCTCAACATCCTTCCCGCCGACCGGATGCCACGGGCCACCGGCAGCCTCGATGCAATCCGCACCCTGATCGGTGAGCTGGAGGCCAAGGGGGCCGCCTACTCCGCCGACGGCGATGTCTACTTCGCCGTGATGAAGCACGCCGGCTACGGCAAGTTGAGCGGCCGCGACCTGGAGCAGCAGCAGGACAACGCCGCCGGCCGGGTGGCCACGGAGGAAGAGGCCCGCAAGCAGCACCCCTTTGATTTCGCGCTCTGGAAGGGGGCCAAACCCGGGGAGCCCAGCTTCCCCTCCCCCTGGGGCGCCGGCCGGCCGGGCTGGCACATCGAGTGCTCGGCGATGGTGCGCGAGGAGCTGGGCGACACCATCGACATCCACCTGGGCGGGGCCGACCTGGTGTTCCCCCACCACGAGAACGAGATCGCCCAATCGGAGGCGGCCAGCGGCAAGGAGCTGGCGCGCTACTGGCTGCACAACGGCATGGTGAATGTGGGGGGGCAGAAGATGTCGAAATCGCTCGGCAACTTCACCACCATCCGGGCCCTGCTGGATTCCGGCGTGACGCCGATGACCCTGCGGCTGTTCACCCTGCAGGCCCACTACCGCAAACCGCTCGACTTCACCGCCGAGGCCCTGGAGGCCGCCGCCACCGGTTGGAAGGGGCTCAACGGAGCCCTGGGCCTGGCGTCAACCCTGGCCACCAAGGGCGCCGGTGCCGCGCCTGCCGCGCCGCCGCCGGTGCTGGCCGCGGCCCGCCAGCGCTTCGCCGACGCCATGGACGATGACCTCAACACCTCCGCCGCCCTGGCGGTGCTGTTTGAGCTGGCCAAACCGCTGCGGGCCCTGGCCAACCGGCTGGAGCGCGGCGATGGCGATGCCGCCGCTGCCGCCGCCGACCCCGAGCTCGCCCCCCAGGGCGCCCTGCTCCAGGAGCTGGCGGGGGTGTTGGGGCTGCAGCATGAGGCGGCGGGCGACGCCGCTGCCGCCAACGGCGCCGGCCCCAGCGACGCCGAGATCGAAGCCCAGGTGGCCGCCCGGGCCGCCGCCAAGGCCGCCAAGGATTACGCCGGCGCCGATGCCATCCGCGCGGCCCTGCAGGCGCAGGGCATCGAGCTGATCGACAAACCCGGCGGGCTCACCGAGTGGCTGCGGGGCTGACGCCCTACCCCCGTGGGGCCTGCTGGTCGCGCATCAGGGTTTCGATCTTGCGGATGCGGGTGGCGGTGGTGGCCCACACCTCCTTCTGGAAGCCCGGCTCGCAGCGCTCCACCAGCTGCTCGATCGGCTCACCGCGCTCGAAGGCGTCCCAGAGCTGGCGCTCCAGCTTGGCGCGCTCGATGAAATTCCAGCGCTGCAGCCACATGGGCAGTTGCCCCATCGATCCCTCGCCACTGCCGCCAGTTAAGCCCGCCCCACCGGCCCGCGCGCGCCAATGGGAGACTGGGCCGCGCCGCTCGCCGCCCCCGCCGTGAAAGCCCTCTCCGTGCTCGGCTCCACCGGGTCGATCGGCACCCAGACCCTGGAGATCGTGGACGACTTCCCCGATCGGTTCCGGGTGGTGGCGCTCACCGCCGGCAACAACCTCGATCTGCTGATCAGCCAGATCCAGCGCCACAGCCCGGAGGTGGTGGCCCTGGCGGATGCGGAGCGCATCGCCGAGCTGCGCACGCGCCTGCAGGCGCTCGAGCCCGCTTCCCGCCCCGCCCGCATGCCCGAACTGCTGGGGGGCAGCGATGGCCTGTGCGCCGCCGCCGCCTGGCCCAGCGCCGACCTGGTGGTGACGGGCATCGTGGGCTGCGCCGGCCTGCTGCCCACCCTGGCGGCCATCCGCGCCGGCAAGGACCTGGCCCTGGCCAACAAGGAAACCCTGATCGCCGCCGGCCCGGTGGTGCTGCCCGAGCTCGAACGCAGCGGCTCGCGGCTGCTGCCGGCCGATTCCGAGCACTCCGCCATCTTCCAGTGCCTGCAGGGCACCCCCTACGCCGAAACCGCACGGCTGAGCACCGGTGTGCCCACGCCGGGCCTGCGCCGCATCCAGCTCACCGCCAGCGGCGGCGCCTTCCGCGATTGGGACCCGGCTGACCTGCACAAGGCCACCGTGGCCGACGCCACCAGCCACCCCAACTGGAGCATGGGGCGCAAGATCACGGTGGACTCGGCTTCGCTGATGAACAAGGGGCTGGAGGTGATCGAGGCCCACTACCTGTTCGGCCTCGATTACGACCACATCGAGATCGTGATCCACCCGCAATCGATCATCCACTCGATGGTGGAGCTGGCGGATTCCTCGGTGCTGGCCCAACTGGGCTGGCCCGACATGAAGCTGCCGATCCTCTACTGCCTCAGCTGGCCCGAGCGGCTGGAGACCCCCTGGCGCCGGCTCGACCTCACCGAGGTGGGCCAACTGAGCTTCCGCCAGCCCGACCCCGCCAAGTACCCCTGCATGCAGCTGGCCTACGCGGCCGGCCGGGCCGGCGGCACGATGCCGGCGGTGATGAACGCCGCCAACGAGCAGGCCGTGGCGCTGTTCCTCGAGGAACAGATCCATTTCCTCGACATCCCGCGCCTGATCGAGGTGGTCTGCGATCGCCACCGGGTTGATCTCACGGCCAACCCCTCCCTGTCCGACGTGCTGGCGGTGGACGCCTGGTCGCGGCAGGCGGTGCGGGAGGCTGCCGCCCGGCTGCAGGCCAAGGCGCCGGCCGCCCTGCCGGCCTGATGCAGGTCAGCCACCACCTGCTGCTCTGCGCCACCCCCAGCAAGGCGCTGTGCTGCCCCGACCCCGCCGTGGGGCAGGCCAGTTGGGATCGGCTCAAGCAGCTGGTGCGCGACTGGGGCCTGGAGGAGGCCAACCGGCCCGAGGGGATCGTGCTGCGCACCAAGGCCGACTGCCTGCGCATCTGCGCCGAGGGGCCGGTGCTGCTGATCTGGCCGGAGGGCACCGTCTACGGGGGCGTCACCCCGGAGCGGATGGAGCGGATCCTGCGGGAGCACGTGGTCGGCGGTCAGCCGGTCAGCCCCTGGATCATCCGCCGGATGCCAATGGCGCGGCCGCCAGCAGCCGGGTGAGCCAGCGGGCCGTGAGCCGGTCCCCCCAGCAACCCTGGCCCGCCGCCGCATCGCAACGGGCATGGAAACCGTTGTGCCCTCCCTGGGGGGTGATCAACACGTCGATGCCCCTCAGGTCCGCCTCCGCCACGCGACGGATCGGGGCCACAGGCACCCAGGGATCATCTGCCGCATGCACCAGCAGGGTCGACGGCAGGCGTGCGGCGGCGCCCTCCAGCAGCGGCAGCAGCGGGCTGGCTTTGGCGTAGTAGTCGTCCACGGAGCCGTAACCCCAGCGCGGCGCGGTGATGGCGGCATCGAAAGCCCGCAGGCTGCGCAGGCGGCCCAGCGGTGCACGGCCCTCCAACAACCCCCGCTCCGCCGGTGTCACGCCAAAGGGATCCGCCAGGGTCTGGGCCAACAACCGGCGCAGCAGCCAGCGTTGGTAGACGCGATTCCGGGGCCTCTCGATCTGGCGTGAGCAGGCGTCCAGGTCGAGGGGGGAACTGATGCACACCAGGCCATCCAGCCCTGGCGATCCATCGCCCGCCAGCAGGGCATTGAGCAGCAGGGTCCCCCCCAGGGAGAGCCCCACCCCCAGCAGCGGCCGGCCGCCGGAAGCCAACTGATCCGCAAGCTGACGGGCCCTGGCCAGCACGGGCAGCAGATCACGGTTGCAGCTGGCGGCATAGGTGCCTCGGGCCAGGGGCCTGCCGGCTCCGGCACCGCGCAGGTTGAGGCGGAGCACGGCAAACCCCGCCTGTTGCAGGGTTTGCCCCATGCGCCGCAGCCCCTCGCGGTCGCTGCTGCCCCCCAGGCCGTGCAACAGCAGCACCAGGGCCAGCGGTTCGCGGCCGGCCGGCAGCGGCGGGTCGAACAGGGCCAACAGCTGGTCACCACCCCCCACGGGAATCGTGATCGGCTCACCCTGATCGGGGCCAAGCGCCACCGTCCGCAGGGTGTCGCGGAGGGTCTGCAGGTCGCCATTGAACCAGTGCCTGCGCGGCCGGAACGGCTGCAAACCCAGATCCAGGGCAAGGGTCTGATCAACCGCTCGGGCCCATGGTCGCGATCGCGGCATGGGGATCCCCCTGTCCAAGGTTGTGATCCTGAGGGATCAGGGGGAAGTGATCAAGCGGCTACAGCAACTTTGCTGCCCACGCCCTGGCTGCGCAGTTCGGTGCACAGCTGCTGCAGCACCGCCTTGGCATCGCCGAACACCATGGCGGTCTGGGGCAGCTCAAACAGCGCGTTGGCGATGCCGGCGTAGCCAGCCCCGAGGCTGCGCTTCACCACGAACACCTGCCGCGCCTGGTCCACCTCGAGCACGGGCATGCCGTAGAGGGGGCTGCTGGGGTCGGTCTTGGCGTCGGGGTTCACCACATCGTTGGCCCCCAGCACGATCACCACATCGGTGCGGGGGAATTCGGGGTTGATCGTGTCCATCTCCAGCAGCTGCTCGTAGGGCACATCGGCCTCCGCCAGCAGCACATTCATGTGGCCGGGCATGCGGCCCGCCACCGGATGGATGGCATAGCTCACCTCGGAGCCATTGGCCTCCAGCAGCTTGGCCAACTCCCGCAGGGCGTGCTGGGCCTGGGCCACCGCCAGGCCGTAGCCGGGCACGAACACCACCCGCTCGGCCGTTTCCAGCGCCATGGCGCACTCCTCAGCGCTGCAGCTCACGATGCGGCTGTAGCCCGCCTCATCGCCGCCGCCACCCACATGGCCGCCGCCGGATGCCGCACCGAGGGCACCGCCAAACAACACGCTCAACAGGGAGCGGTTCATCGCCGTGCACATCACCTGCGTGAGGATCAGGCCCGCGGCCCCCACCATGGCGCCGGCCACGATCAGCAGCTGGCTGCCCACCACAAAGCCGGCGGCGGCGGCGGCCACGCCGGAATAGGAGTTGAGCAGGGAGATCACCACCGGCATGTCGGCCCCACCAATGGGCAGGGTCACGCCGATGCCCAGCAGGGTGGAGGCCACCACCAACAACCAAAGCGGGCCGGCCGCCGGACCCGCCGCCGAAGCGGCGGCGGCCATGAACACCCCACCCACCAGGGAGGCCAGGGCCAGGGTGATGTTCACCGCATGGCGCACGGAGCTCTGGGTCCACCCCGGGGTGCCGATCCAGCCCTGCAGCTTGCCCATGGCCACAATCGAGCCGCTGAAGGTGATCGCCCCCACAAACACGGAGATCACGATCGAGATGCGCTCCACCAAGGTGGTGTCGCTGGGGTCAAACAGCGCCACCGCCAGGGCCACCAGCAACGAGGCCATGCCGCCGCAGCCGTTGAACAGAGCCACGGTTTCGGGCATGGCCGTCATCGGAACCCGCTGGGCAGTCAGCAGGCCCAGCAGGCCACCCCCTGCGGTGCCCACGGCGATCCACAGCCAGGCGGTGGGGCTGGGTTGCACCTGAATCAGCAGACCCGCCACCGCCAACCCCATGGCCAGCGCGGCCAGGCCATTGGCGGAACGGGCCGAGCGCACCTTGGAGAGGCCCTTCAGGCCAAGGGCCAACAGCAGCACCGCCAGCAGGTCGATGCCATAACCGAACACGTCGAGGGCGCTCATGAGCCGGCTCCGGATTTTTTACGGCTGAACATGGCGAGCATCCGGTCGGTGACCAGGAAGCCGCCAATCACGTTGAACAGGGCAAAGCCCAGCGACAGCGACCCCAACACCAGCAGGGGCGTGCTGCCGTCGGCCTGGGCGATCAAGGTGATCGACGCCAGCACGGTGATGCCGCTGATGGCGTTGGCGCCGCTCATCAAAGGGGTGTGCAGGGTGGGGGGCACCTTGCCGATCAACTCCAGCCCCAGCAGGCTGCCCAGCAGCAGCACCCACAGGGCCTGATCCAAGCTGCTCATGCCGCACCTCCCACGGCCACCGGGGCCGGGCTGGCGTGGTGGCTGAACAGGCAGCCAGCCACGATCGGATCCTCCAAATCCAGTTGCAGGGACGGGGTTGATTCCTCGCCGGCCGCCGGGGTGATCAGGTGCTCCAGCAGGGCCGCGAGATTGCGGGCGTAGAGCGCACTGGCGTGGTTGGCCACCGTGCAAGGCAGCGCGTCGCCACCGATCAACTGCACCCCATGGCGCCACACGGTGGTGCCGGCCTCGGTGCCCTCGCAGTTGCCCCCCTGGGCCACCGCCAGGTCCACCACAACGCTGCCGGGGCGCATGTGCTGGAGCATGGCGTCGTCGATCAAGCGGGGGGCCGGGCGGCCAGGCACCTGGGCGGTGCAGATCACCATGTCCGCCAGGGCCAACTGTTCGGTGAGCTGGCGCCGCTGCTCCGCCAGGAAGGCCTCGCTGGCCTGCTGGGCATAGCCACCGGTTTCACCGGGCTTCTGCTCCAGCTCCGGCGGCTCGATGAAGCGCCCGCCCAGGGATTCCACCTGCTCCTTGGCGGCGGGGCGCACATCGCTCACGTAGACCACAGCCCCCAGGCGCCGGGCCGTGGCCAGGGCCTGCAGGCCGGCCACACCGGCCCCGAGCACCAGGGCTCGAGCGGGTTGAATGGTGCCGGCGGCGGTCATCAGCATCGGCACGTAGCGATCCAGGGCCGCCGCCGCCAGCAGCACCGCCTTGTAGCCGGCGATGTTGGCCTGGGAGGAGAGCACATCCATGGCCTGGGCACGGCTGATGCGCGGCAGCAGCTCCAGGGCGAGGGCGGTGAGCTGGCGGCTTTGCAGCTGTTGTTTGAGGTCGTCGTTGCCGTGGGGCTCCAGCAGCCCCAGCAGCACGGCACCGGCCGGCAGGCTGTCGAGCTCCGGGCGGCCACGCACCAGGGCCGCGGCCTGCACCGCCAGCACCACGTCGGTATGGCTCCAATGGTCGGAACCGGCTCCCTTGGCCTCCACCAATGCCGCTCCGGCATCGCTGTAGGCGTCATCGTCGTAGCCGCTGGCCTGGCCGGCCCCCCGCTCCACGCTCAGCTGGCAGCCCTTGGCGGTGAGGCGGCGCACCGTTTCCGGGGTGGCCGCCACCCGCGTTTCGCCAGGGCAACACTCCCGCGGAACCAGCACTCGAACCACCGCGACCCACCCTTCGCCAGGATCCGTTCAGTGTTTTCTGGTTGCCCCGGCTCGGCAATGCTTTGGGCGAGCATGTGGGCACATCCGCACATGGGCCCGAGGCAGGCGGCCCTTAGGCGCGGCCCGCCAGCCGGGCGATCAACAGCACCGTGAGGCCCACGGACAGGCCCACCATCGCCATGCGCCCGTTCCAGATCTCCGCCTGGGGCGTGAAGCCCCGCTTCCACTGGTTCAGCTCCTCACGCCCCACGGGCACAGGATCCAGCGCCGTCGCCTGCGAATCGTCCGGAACCGATGGGGTGGTGGTGGCCATCGTTGGCGCCACAGATTCCAACCAACTTAGGCACCTCAGAACGGCGCCGGCGCGGCGTAAAGAATCGGCGCCTGCTCAAGCGGCAACCGCGGCGCCACCGCCAGCCGAATCTCGCTGACGCCCCCCGCCAGCAGCCGTTGCTCAGCCGCCACCCCCACCATGGCGGCGTTGTCGGTGCAGTAAGCCAGCGGCGCCAGCCGCCACTGCAGGCCCAGCTCGGCGCAGCGCTGCTCCAGGCGCTGGCGCAGCCGTTGGTTGGCGGCCACACCGCCCACCATCACCAGGGTCTCGAGGCCCTGATCGCGGGCACAGCGGGTGGTGCGCTCCACCAGCACATCCGCCACCACCTGCTCAAAGCTGGCGGCCACATCCGCCAGGGGGAACGGGGCTCCGCCGGCCTGGTGCTCCGCCTTCAGTTGGGTCACCAGGCGCAGCACGGCGGTTTTGAGGCCGCTGAAGCTGAAGTCGTAAGGATGGAAGCCCCCCTCCGGCAGCGACACCCGCCCCTTGGGCAGGGCAAACCGGCGCGGATCCCCGGCCGCCGCCGCCGCCTGGATCGCAGGCCCACCGGGGTAGCCCAGCTCCAGCAGCCGCGCCACCTTGTCGAAGGCCTCACCGGCGGCGTCATCGCGGCTGCGGGCCAGGCGGGTGTAGTGGCCCGGGCCATCCACGCGGATCATCTCGGTGTGGCCGCCGCTCACCAGCAGCACCAGGTAGGGCCCCGGGGGCAACGGATCCCCCAACTGCACCGAGCACAGGTGCCCCTCCAGGTGGTGCACCCCCAGGAACGGCTTGCCGTGCAGCCGCGCCAGGGTCCGCCCCGTGACGGAGCCCACTAGCAGCGCCCCCACCAGGCCGGGGGCGGCGGTGGCGGCGATGGCGTCGAGCTGGCCGTAGCCCACACCCGCCTCGGCCATCACCTGCTCGATCAGCCCCGGCAGGGCTTCCACGTGGCGCCGCGAGGCGATTTCTGGCACCACGCCCCCCCAGCGCGCGTGCTCCTCCACCTGGGACGCCACCGCACTGGCCAACACCCGCTGATCCCGCACCACAGCTGCCGCGGACTCGTCACAACTTGTTTCGAGGGCCAGCAGCGTGGGCATCGGTGCAAAAGGGCTCCCCTACTGTCCGCAAGTGACATCCTGCCGTGCAGCAGCTGGACCCGATGCGCCGCCTCTTTGCTGTTCTTCTTTCCGCCCTGCTGATCTTCGGCTTTGCCCCGGTGGCCAAGGCTGATGTGGCCGGCCTGACCCCCTGCTCGGAGAGCGCCCGCTTCCAGCAGCGCGCCGCCGCAGCCAGCACCGACCAGGCCAAGGCCCGCTTCGCCATGTACAGCCAGGCCTCCTGTGGTGCCGATGGCCTGCCCCACCTGATCGTGGATGGCCGCCTGAGCCACGCCGGTGACTTCATCATCCCGGGCATCGCCTTCCTCTACATCGCCGGCTGCATCGGCTGGGCCGGTCGCAACTACCTCAAGGCCATCCGCAACGACAAAGACGCGGCCATGAAGGAGATCCAGATCGATCTGCCCCTGGCCTTCAAGAGCACCCTGGCCGCCGCCACCTGGCCGATCGCCGCCCTGGGTGAATTCACCAGCGGCAAGCTGCTCGAGTCGGACGACAAGGTCACCGTCTCCCCCCGCTGAGTCCGGCACCGCCCGAACACCCGACCCACCCTTCGGCACCACCCATGAAGAAGTTCCTCACCACCGCCCCCGTGTTCGCCGCCATCTGGTTCACCGTGACGGCCGGGATCCTGATCGAGTTCAACCGCTTCTACCCCGACCTGCTCTTCCACCCGATGTGATCGACCGATCGAGAGCCTCGATCACCGAACACCAAGCGGCCCCAAGGGGCCGCTTTTTTGTTGAAGACCCTGGGCGCGGGCCCCGAACGCCGCCCCTCAAGCCAGGCCCATCAGCCGTTCCAGCTCCGCCAGGGCCTGGTCCAGATCGCCATTCACCAGCACCGCATCAAACTCCCCCTCCGCCGCCAGCTCCACCTCGGCCCGCTTCAGCCGCCGGCCGATGGCCTCCTCGCTGTCGGTGCCGCGGCCGCGGATGCGGCGCTCCAGCTCCGCAAAGCTGGGGGGCTTGATGAAAATCTGAAAGCCGCTGGGGAAGCTGCGGCGCACCTGGCGTGCCCCCTCCAGCTCGATCTCCAACAGCACCGGCCGGCCCGCCGCCAGCTGCAGCTCCACCGGCTCCCGCGGCGTGCCGTAGCAATTGCCGGCGAATTCAGCCCACTCCAGCAGCCCCCCCTGGGCCACCTTGGCCTCAAAGGCGGCCCGCTCCAAAAAGAAATAGTGCTGGCCCTCGATCTCACCGCTGCGGGGAGCACGGGTGGTGGCGGAGATGGAAAGCCAGATCTGGGGATGGCGGGCCAGCAGGGCCGCCACCAACGTGCCCTTGCCCACGCCACTGGGGCCGGTGATCAGGAACAGCCGGCCTTCGGGGAGCACTGCAGCCATGGGGCCTGGTCGCGGCCCTGCAGAGTAGGAGCGCCGCCGCAGCCCTTCGCCCCCATGGCCCCGCTGCCGCTCCAGGCCATGGACTACACGAGCCTGCGGGCGGTGCTGGCGGAGCTGCGCCCCCAGGCCTTGCCGAGCCGCTTTGAGAAGGCCCAGCAGCCCGACGGCCACAGCCTGCAGCTGGGGCTGCGAACCCTGGAGCGGCGCCTGTGGCTGGAGCTCAGCTGGCTTGCCGAAGCGCCGCGGCTGCTGGCCATCGCCCCACCGCCCCGCGGCGGCGACGGCAGCACCCTGGCCCAGCAGCTGCAGCATGGCCTCAGCGGCCTGGCCCTGGTGGCGCTGCAGCAACCGCCCTGGGAGCGGTGCGTGGAGCTGGGCTTTGCGCCACGGCCCGGCGAACCCATCCAGCGCAGCCTGGTGCTGGAGCTGATGGGGCGCCACAGCAATCTGTTTCTGCTTGATGGGGAGCGCCGGGTGGTGGCGGCGGCCCGCCAGGTGCGCGACCAGCAATCCCGCTGGCGGCCCATCGGCACCGGCGACCCCTACAGCCCGCCGCCCCCGCAGGCGGGGCGTCCACCGAACAGCGCCATGGGTTTTGAGGCCTGGCGCCGGGAGCTGCTGTTGGTGCCGCTGCCCCTGCAGCAGGCCCTGCAGAGCAGCTTTCAAGCCATCAGCCCCGCCCTGGCCCTGCAACTGGCCGGTGATGCCGCCTCCGAAGCCCAGGCGCTGCTGCGCACGCCGGTGACTGCGCTCACCGGCGAGCAGTGGCAAGGGCTCTGGCAGCGCTGGCAGGGCTGGCTGGCGGCCCTGGAGAACGACCGCTTTGGCTTCACGGCGGGGGGCGTCACCCCCTACCGCTGTTGGCAGCCACCAGGGACGGAGGGACTGCCCGTGAACGCGGCCCTGGCCGCCTACCACCAGCGGGTGCTCCACAGCCGCGCCCTGGGGCACCGGCAGCAGCAGCTGCAGCAACGGCTCGAGCGGGCCCTGGAGCGGGAGCAACAGCAATGGCAGCAGCAACAGCAGCTGCTGGCCCAGGTGGAGCAGAGCGATGGACTGCAACGGCAGGCCGATGCCCTGCTCTGCCTGGCCCAGCCCAGCCGCGAGCAGGTGGCCGAGGCCCAGAACCTCTACAAGCGCGCCCGCAAGCTGCGCCGCTCCGTGGCCGCCATCGAAGCGCGGCTGGCCCTGCACCAGCAACGCATTGAGCAGCTGGAGGCCAGCCTCACCTTTGTGGGGCTGTGCGGGCCGGAGGACCCCGCCGGCAGCCTCAGCCAGCTGGAGGCCCTCGAGCAGGACAGCCAGGAGCTGTTGCTCCAGCGCCACCGGCCCCGGCGCGAGCGGGCACGGCCCGAGGCCACCCCCAACCCCCTGGAGCTGCGCAGCCCCAGCGGCCTGCGGCTGCAGGTGGGCCGCAACCACCGCCAAAACGATTGGATCAGCCTGCGCCAGGCCCGCCGCGGCGACCTCTGGTTCCACGCCCAGGAATGCCCGGGCAGCCATGTGGTGCTGAAGAGCTCGGAAGGCTTGGCCGCCGAGGCCGACCTGCAGGCCGCCGCCGACCTGGCGGCCCACTTCAGCCGGGCCCGCAGCAATGGCCGCGTGGCGGTGCTGATGGTGGAAACCGAGAGCCTGCAGCGCATCCCCGGCGCTGGCCCTGGCACCGTGCGCCACCGCGGCGGGGAGCTGCTCTGGGCCGAGCCGCAGCGGGCCGCAGCGCTGTTGCAGGCCACCGCCCCTAGCCTCGGCGGGGAACCACAGCCATGAGCGAGCCCGACACCCTGCCCGCCGGCACGCCGCTGCCGCCCCCAGCCCCGATCCGGGTGCAGCCCCCCTCCGACGACCAATTCCCCGGGGAGGTGGAAATGCCCCTGGTGGATCACCTGGAGGAGCTGCGCCGGCGCATCCTGCGCAGCCTGCTGGCGGTGGTGGTGGCGGCAGCGGGCTGCCTGGTGCTGGTGCGGCCGCTGGTGCGGCTGCTGGAGGTGCCCGCCCGCGGCATCCACTTTCTGCAGCTGGCCCCCGGCGAATTCCTATTTGTGTCGCTCAAGGTGGCGGGCTACGCGGGCCTCACCCTGGCGCTGCCCTACGTGCTCTACGAGGCCCTGGCCTTCGTGCTGCCGGGCCTCACCCGCCGCGAACAACGGCTGGTGGCACCGGCGGTGGGGGGGTCGGCGGTGCTGTTCCTGGCGGGCCTGGCCTTTGCCTGGTGGGCCCTGGTGCCCGCGGCCCTCAATTTCCTGGTGAGCTACGGCGCCGATGTGGTCGAGCCCCTGTGGTCGATTGAGCGCTACCTCGATTTCGTGCTGCTGCTGATGGTGGCCACCGCCCTGGCCTTCCAGCTGCCGGTGCTGCAGATGCTGCTGGCGGCCCTCGGGCTGGTGCGGGCCCAGACCATGCTCTCCGCCTGGCGGTTTGTGGTGGTGGCCTCCGCCCTGGCGGGGGCCGTGCTCACCCCCTCCACCGACCCGATCACGATGCTGCTGCTCAGCGGTGCGATCACGGCCCTCTATCTGGTGGGGGTGGGCCTGGCACGGCTGGTGCAGCGCGCCGAAGCCGGCTAGGCGCTCAGAGCAAAAACTCGCTGGCCCGCCCCTCCGGCAGCTCCAGCGGCAGGGTCATCGCCTTGCCCAGCCGCGGTTTGTCCTTGGTGGTGCTGAGCCAATGGCGC
>JBEBCX010000008.1:0-12920 GCA_041157425.1 Cyanobacteriota bacterium
GTTGAGCGGTCCGCCCAGGCCCTCCGGGTTCATCGGCGTTGCGTGTTGGACTGCAGCTCCAACCAATGGCAGGCCAGGTTGGAAAGGGAACGCCCTTCTTGATCACTGCAGCTCTGCAGTTGCTGATACAACCGCCAAGACACCGTGATCGTGATGCGCTGTGGCCTGCGGAAGCAGGTGTCACCTAAGCGACCGCTCTCTTGTCTCAGCAGAGTGCCATCAGATGGATATCGGTATGGCTGCATATCTGCGCAGTTGGCTATATCCATTCAAGATTAATTTTGTATTTGTTTCTACGGTTGTCTTTCCTGGCGACGACGGCGCTTCCCCCGGTAGTGGCTGAAAGTGTCTCAAGCGTGAATAATCACACCACCCGCGGGGGGGGGGGGTGCATTCATGCAGGTTTCGAATACATGGAGATGTGTAAAGAACCTGCTGCAATCTGCAGCACAATGCCTCTTTTTTTGAGGTGCTATCGGCCTTGAAGCGGGCAGTCATGCCATCGCTTCCGCCATAGCCTTCGGGCAGATGCACGCAATGGCCATGGGCATCGAGCTTGCGCTCGCCTTGGGCATCCCGATCGCCTACCTGCTGATCAGCACGGCCATCCTGCGCCGCGGTGAGATCACCCTGCCGCGGGCCCTTCGGCAGTTCACCAGCCGCGATCCCCTCTTCTGGAACACCATGGTGGCGATCGCGATCGCCGCAGGCTTGCTCCGTTGGGCCCTGGCGCGCTGAGACGCGATGCCGGATCTCAGTGCGCGCAGAACCTGGTTTGATCGCTTTTCCAAGCTGGCCGCGCGCCATGCCGGCCGTTCGGCGACCTTCACCCTGGCCACGGCCGTGGTGCTGCTGTGGCTGCTCACGGGGCCGCTGTTTGGCTACAGCGACACCTGGCAGCTGGCAATCAACACCGCCACCACGATCGTCACCTTTTTGATGGTGTTTTTGATCCAGCACACCCAGAACATCGATGCCCAGGCGATGCAGATCAAGATGGATGAGCTGATTCGCGCCACCAAGGGAGCCCACAACGCACTGCTGGATCTCGAGGAGATGACCGAAAAGCAGCTCGATGAGCTGCGCGATCAATACGAAGACCTGGCCCGGCAGGCGCAGAGCCAGCTGGGCGGAGAAGACGTGGACACCGGTTCTCCAGAGGTGCCCTACAGGCCCAACGGCCAAGCCCCACCTCGCCTGGGTAAGATCTGACGCAAATCTGAAGCAAATCGGAAGCGTGTTGGGGTCTCTTGTGATGCGGTTCTGCGGTTGACGCCCCCTGTTTCCCTGCTCACGCCGCCAGGCCGCGTCAGCCCAGCACTCGCTTCCGATCCCTACCCCAGCAAGGCGGACTTGCTCGCGGCGCTGCCCGCCGAGCTCACGCGCCACAGCCCGATCAAGGCCTGGGGCAGCCTGGCCCTCTCGCTGGGGTTATCGGCCGTGGCCTATGGGCTGGGCACCCAGATCCCCCTTGCCCTTTGGGCCACACCCCTGTGGCTGCTCTACGGCGTCGTCACCGGCACGGTGGCGATGGGCCTGTGGGTGATCGCCCACGAATGCGGCCACAACGCCTTCCACCCCAACCGCCGGCTGGAGAGCACCGTGGGCTTCCTCCTGCACAGCCTGCTGCTGGTGCCGTACCACAGCTGGGCCCGCAGCCACGCGGTGCACCACGCCCACTGCAACCACCTGGAGGAGGGCGAAACCCACGTGCCTCCAAGGGCCGAAAGCCTCTCCGGCCGCGCCACCGAAGCCCTCAGGCAGCGCCTGGGCCGGCGCCTGTTCGGCGCCTTCTCCCTGTTCAACCACCTGGTGATTGGCTGGCCGCTGTATTTGTTTGTCGGTGCCACCGGTGGGGAGGACTACGGCCGCCCCACCTCCCACTTCTGGAATGGCAAGCGCTTCAATCGGGGCCGCCGGTCGCTGTTTCCGTTGGCATTCCGCGGCCTGATGCTGCGCTCCAACCTGGGCCTGTTGGCGGTGTTGGCACTGCTGCTGGCCCTGGCGGCGCAGTTCGGCGTGGCCCGGGTGCTCTGCGTGTATGGGCTTCCCTACCTGGTGGTGAACGCCTGGCTGGTGATCTACACCTGGCTGCAACACACCGATGTGGCCATTCCCCACTTCTCCACCGCCGAGTGGACGTGGGCCAAAGGTGCGCTGCAGACGGTGGATCGCCCCTACGGGCCGCTGATCAACCTGCTGCACCACGGCATCGGCTCCACCCATGTGTGCCACCACATCAATTCGCGCATCCCGCACTACAACGCCTGGCGCGGCAATGCCCTGCTCAAGCAGCGCTTCCCAGAGCTGGTGCGCTACGACCCCACCCCCATCCATCGGGCCCTCTGGCGGGTGGCCTGCGGCTGCGGCGCCGTGCGGCGCCGCGCCAGCGATGGGGCGTTTGTGTTCTGAGGCTTCAGCCTGAAACGCTGATGGCCGCCTCCGCCCCCCGCTTTGATGCCGTCGGCAGGTTTCTGTTGCGGGGCCTGCGCATCGGCGCCAGCACCGTGTCAATCGTGGAGCTGCTCCGCGGCGACACCACAGGCGGCATTGCCGCCGGCGCCGCCTGGTTGCTGTTTCTGCAGGTGGAGCGGCGCCTGCCTCCGAAGGCTCAAGACGAGCAGCTGTAGTGCGACACGCCACCGGCGTTGAAAAACTCCTCGGGCTTGAGGCGGTCGTAGGTGGCCGCCAGCTCCGGCGGTAGCGGCTGGTAGGGGTGGCGGAACACCCGCTGCAGCTCCTGGATCAAGCGGGTGTCGCCCTGCTCGGCCCGTTGGTAGGCGGGGGCGATCAACCACTCGCGCCAGGTGATCGCCGGGTTCACGGCCTGCAGCTGCGCGGCGCTGGCCTGGCGCAACCCCTGCCAACGCTCCAGCCAGGCCTGCCAGCTGGCATCCAGATCGGCGCTGCTGGGGGCGTAGCAGCAGCCCTGCAGTTCGGCGGCCGACTGCGGCAAGTCCGAGAGGCGGCGGAACAACCGGGTGTAGTCGGCCTTGGCGCGCAGCATCAGCGCCAGCAGGTCGTTCAGCAGCTCGGCGTCGTAGCCGTTGAGCCCCAACTTGGCCGCCCACATCGCCTCCAAGGCATTGCCCATGGCGTCGCGGAAGCCATCCAGCAGGCCCTCGAGTGCCGCCAGGGCTTCGGCATCGCCCTCCAGCAGCGGCCGCAGCGCTGACATCAGCATTCCGTAGTTGGCCTCGGCCGCCGCCGGCTGGTTGAAGAAGCAGAAGTGCTCGCCGCCGCCGGTCCACGGTTGGAAGCGTGGGTCAAACAGCTCGCAGAAGCCGAAGGGGCCGTAGTCGAGCGTGAAGCCACCGGCGGCGCAGTTGTCGCTGTTGAAGTTGCCCTGGCAGTAGCCCACGCGGATCCAGTGGGCCACCAGGGCCGTCAGCCGTTCACGGAACAGCCGCGCCAGCTCCAGCACCTGGCGGTTGAACGGCAACGCGGCGTTGATGCCGGATCGGTAATGGCGATCGATCAGGTGGGTCACGATCAGCCGCAACTCCTCCAGGGCCGCCGGGTGGGCATGGCGGCGCACCCGGCGGGCAAACAGCTCCAGCTGCCCCACCCGCAGAAACGACGGCGCCACCCGCGTGGTGATCGCCGCCGGCGTGGCCACCAGCACATCGGGATCGAAGGAGCGCGAGTGGGGGGCATACCAGGGCCGCCGCACCGTTTCCCGCCTCGACACGTAGAGCGTCAGCGAGCGGGAGGTGGGCACCCCCAGGGCATGCATCAGCTCTTGGGCCAGAAATTCGCGCACGCTCGAGCGCAGCACCGCCCGGCCATCGGCGCCGCGGCAGTAGGGGGTGGGGCCGCCGCCCTTGAGCTGCAGCTCCCAGCGTTTGCCGTTGAACAGGCCCTCAAAGATCGAGATGGCGCGGCCATCGCCGTAGCCGTTGCCCGTGCCGAAGGGGCATTGCTGGATGTATTCGCTGCCGTAAATCGAGAGCGCATAGCCCGTGGCCCAGCCCCAGGGGCGCATCGGCCCGGTGGCGGCGCCGCTGTCGCCGGAGAACAGCCGCGCGAAATCGGGATCGTGCACCAGCGTGTCGCTCAGCCCCAGCTCGGCGAACAACTCCGCGCTGTGGGCCACATAGGCCGGCTCCGGCAGCGGCGTGGGGGCCACCGGCACGTAGTGGCCCGAGAACACCTGGCGGGGCTGGTGATCACGCCCGTCGGCCGTGGCCTGGGGGTCGGGCCGCAACGCCTCCAGCAGCGAGTAATCGGCACACGCGGCGAATTCAGCGAAGCTCTCGGTGGGCACGGGCAACGGTGGGGGGCTCCATCCTGGCGGGCCCTCAGCGCTCCCGTTCCCCCAGGCTCGACCACAACCAGGCGCCAAGGCTCATCACCGCGGCCCCGAAGGCGAGGAAGGCGATCAGCAGATCGGTGCGTTCCATGGCGGCAAGCCTGCGCGCGGGAGGGGGATGGCGCTGTGGCGAGCGCTGCACGAATCAGGGAACCCTGGCAATCGGGCGGATCCGAGGGCTGAATCCCGAAGCGCATCCGCAGATTTGCAGCGCAGCTGCTTCAGGGTCTGGACCCTGGGGGAATCCATCGCGAGGGGGACGCGATGCCCATCGTGATTCAGAGCCGCAGCGTCGACGACTCCGAATGGAGCGATGAGGTGTGGCGGCGCACCCACTTCGAGGCCTACGTGGTGGCCCGCAACAAGGCCAAGCTCACCGGGCGCATCTACCGCCTGGTGGACCAGGACGGTGCGGTGCTCGAGGAGGTGCGCCACCTGGGGGGCAGCTTCAAGCGCGGGCGGAACGGCCGGCAAGGGCCGTAACCATCCAGGCCAGGATCAGCACCGCAGGGATCAGGGGGCTCATCAACCCAGCCCCAGTTGGCCGAGGATGCCCTTGCCGCTGAGGGCTTCGGTGGCGATGGCGAGCACGAAGCCCAGCATGGCCAGACGGCCGTTGAGGGATTCGGCGAACGGCACGAAGCCGGTGCGTTGGTATGGAACCTTGAAACTGCTGCTGGGGCTGGTGGAGCTGGCCATGGAGGTCAAGCGTTCGTTACAGATGTTAACGCTTGTTGGTGGCGGTTTGGCTCAGGCCGGCGGCTGGTTCTCCTCCGCTTCGATGCGGTAGTACTCGCGCTCATCGGAGCAGCACAGGTCGCCGTAGTAGCGCTCCAGCACGGCGTGGGCCTCGTCGTAGCTGGCGTAGATGTGGCCAGCGATGGCGTCGTGCTGGCCGTCGTCGCGGTGGATGCGGTAGCGGGTGGCCATGGCGTCAGCCCGGTGGCGGCAGCAGCTGCTCCAGGATCTCAGCCACCCCATCCACCAGCGGGCGGCGGCAGCCCAGCTTGGGGCTCCAGATGGCGCCGCTGCGCAGCTCCTCGGCGCTGATCAGGGCCATGTCCTGCCCCTCCAGCAGCTGCAGCTGCTCCAGGGGCACCGGCAGTGGCCCGCTGAACACATGGGCCAGCCGCCGCGGGTGGTGGTGCAGCAGCCGAAACTCCAGGCCGCTGCTGCTCCAGCCGATCTCCTCCAGCAGCTCCCGCTCCAGCGCCTGCTGCGCTGTTTCGCCGGGATCCAGGTGGCCGCCAAACAGCCCCCAGCAGCCGGGTCCCACGATGCCGGGCACGTCGTCGCGCAGTTGCATCAGCCAGCGGCCGTTGCGCTCCAGCAGGGCCAAGGCCACCTCCGCCGGCATGGACGCTTCCCCACAGCTGCCGCATCCTGGCGCCTGGATGCATCCGGCCCCTGAGCGACGTTGACGCCCTGATCGCCCGCCATGGGCTCCAACCCCACCCCGAGGGGGGCTACTACCGCGAGCTGCACCGCAGCCCTCTGGCGGTGCAGCGCGGCGATGGCCAGGCCCGTGCCGCCCTCACCGTGATCCTGTTTCTGCTGCCGGCTGGAGCCATCAGCCGCTGGCATCGGGTTCAGGGCGCCGACGAGAGTTGGCACTTCATCGGCGGTGATCCGCTGGAGCTGCTGCAGTTGCCCCCCGGCGGTGGCGAGGCGCAGGCCAGGCGGCTGGGGTTTGATCCGGCCGATGGCGCCCTGCTGCCGCTGGCGGTGGTGCCCTCCGGCTGGTGGCAGGCGGCCCGCAGCCTCGGCGCCTGGAGCCTGGTGAGCTGTTGCGTGGGCCCCGGCTTCAGCTTCGACGACTTCTCCCTGCTGGCGGACCATGACCCCGCCACCCATCCCCCCGGGGCTTTGCCAGCCTGGTTGTGATGGTTGCTCCACCCCGGCCCCCCATGCCGCCCCTGCTCCCCGGACGCTCCGCCCCCCGCTGGCTGGCGGCCACGTTGCAGTTCATCGGCACCGTGGCGGTGGCGATCTGGCTGGTGAGCGCGCTGCCCTATCTGCTGCTGTTCAGCCTGCTGCTGGCGCTGCTGCTGATCCCCACCCTGCGGCGGTTGCGCACGGAGCTGCACCGCACCGATCTCTACCGCTCCGTGGATGTGCCGGCCCGCCCCCTCACCGACATCACCCCCTGGCACCGCCGCCTGATCCGCGAGTTCACCCTCTGGAGCCAGGGCCAGCCGCCCCGCCGCTAGCGCCGGCTGCGGGCCCGCAGCTCCCAGGGCCGCTCCAACCCGCCGGGGAGATCCCACACCCCCAGCCGCCGCAGCCGGGCTTCCGTTTCCAGCCGGGCGTAGGTCTGCCGGTCGCAGCCGCGGATGTAGGCCCAATACACAAATGCCGCGCCCCGCTCCACCAGCCGCTGGTTGACGTTCACACCCCGATGGCTCAGCTCCGCCACCAGCCGGCCATAGCGGTCGGTGCTGAATCGGCGCAGCTGCACCGTGGATCCCACCGGCGCCAGCTCCCGCAACACCCGCCGCGAGGCCTGCCCGTGGGGCCGCTGCCTCAGTTCCGGCGCGTCGATGCAGGCCAGCCGCACGGCGATCACGGCCTCGCCCTGTCGCAGTCGCAGGCTGTCGCCATCCCCCACCGACACCACTGTGGCGTCGCCGCCGCCGCCCCCACCGCCCAGGGTCAGCAGCACCGCAGCGATGGGGGCCAGCAGGGTGGGCATCGGGCGCAGTCTGCCCCGCTTGACCCGTGCGGCTCAATGGGGAAACGCCAACCCCGCCATGGCTGACGCTTCCGTTCCTCGCCTGCCGCTGCAACAGGGCCCCCTGCCCAACCGCGTGCGTCTCCATTACTGGAACACCGGTGGCGCCCAGAGCGTCGTGGTGCCCCTGGAGCAGGAGCGTCTGCGCCGTCAGCAGCTGGTGGCGGAAGGGGCCGTGCTGCTGCGAGCCGAGCCCCTGAAGGTGGCCTGAAGGTCAATCGCTGCCCCCACCCGCCAAGCTGGGCTGACGCCCCGCCCCATCGATGGATCATCCGCTCGTGTTTGTGGTGGCCCCCGCCGCCCAGTTGCCCGATGGGCCGGTGGATTGGGTCGATCTGGTGGCCGCCCAACGCCAGGGGCCCCGCGGTGCCTTCGCGTTGCGGTTGTTTCCGGCGGCCGGCCATGGCGCCGAAGCCCTGACGGCCCTGCCCTGGGATGGGCAGCTGCCGGCGCGCCCCATCTGTGATGCCCTGGTGCCCCAGTTCGACCCGCGCCTCAACGCCCTGGGCGTGTACCAGCGCAGCGGTGAGGGGGAGCCGTTCCAGTGCCTGGATCGCTTTGCCCTCGCCGATGCCAGCAACGAAACCTGCTGGTTTTATCCCACCCACGACGGCACGTTTCTGAGCTGGGAGCGGGCCCTCGAGCTGGGCCTCGACCCCGGTGCCGTGGCCACCGACGCCCAGCCCCACGCCCCCAGCACCTACGCCCGCAGCCATGTGACCGTGCTCTGGAGCCTGCTGGCCGACGACGCCAGCCTCACCTGCGTGGGGCTCACCTACGGCGGCCAGCGCATCGAATGGCCCCAGGCCCACCGCAGCCCGGAGCCGATGGCC
The DNA here is from genome assembly GCA_041157425.1 of Cyanobacteriota bacterium. Taxonomy (GTDB): domain Bacteria; phylum Cyanobacteriota; class Cyanobacteriia; order PCC-6307; family Cyanobiaceae; genus Vulcanococcus. The sequence goes on from JBEBCX010000008.1 coordinate 7,877, forward strand.
ACCTGGAGCCTGTTCACCGTTGACACCCAGGCCGACGTGGCCCTGCGCATCGACGCCTCCCAGACGGTGTTTCAGGAGCCGTTGGCCGAGGACTGACCCAGGGCGCTGAGGCCCTTAATTTCCGCCGCTCACCAAGGCGCGGCAGCTGCTGCTGTCCACCAGGCAGGTCACCTGGTTGGTGGCCTCATCGCGGATGCGGTACTGGCGGCCGTCGGAGCAACAGCGGGTCTGGGCCTCCAGCTGCGCCCAGTACTCCACCTCGGCGCGGCCCTGCATCCGCCAGCCATCGCTGTGCAGCGCTTCGATCACATACATGGCATGAACCCTGTGGGGTTTCTTCCATCACAGCGGCGGCCATCGGCCATGCCCGCAATCAGCAGGAAGGGTTCGGGATCGCGGCCCACTCCCCCTGAGGATCGGCCGCCCCAGGGGCCAGCGGCGCCACGGGCCCCAGTTCCGGGCTGGTTTGGCGGTACCAAACCACGGTGGCCTCCTCGGATCGTCGCGGCGGTGCGGTGGGACTGGAACAGAGCATGGGGAGGTGTGTGGTGCCGCAACGGGCGCTGCTCCACCCCTAGCCACAGCTGGCGCCGGCGCCAAGCTGGAGCCAGATGGTGGTGCCTTGGTGGATCTGTCCTGGCAGCTCTGGGCCCTGGGGGCGGCGGTGTTCGCGGCCGCCACCGCCGTGCTCTCCAAGCTGGGGCTGCAGGGCATCGACCCCAACCTCGCCACCCTGCTGCGCACCCTGGTGGTGGCGGTGGTGCTGCTGGCGCTGCTGCTGCTCAGCGGCCAGCTGCAGCTCCAGCCGCTGCAGAGCCTGCCGCGCCTCAGCCTGCTGGCCCTGGCCCTGGCGGGGCTGGCCACCGGCCTCTCCTGGCTTTGCTACGTCCAGGCCCTGCGGCTGGGGCCCGTGGCTGGCGTGGCCTCGCTCGACAAGCTCAGCGTGCTGTTGGTGGCGGTGCTTGGCGCGTTGTTTCTTGGCGAGTCCCTCAGCTCCGCTGGCTGGATTGGCGTGCTGCTGATGGGAGCTGGCGCCGCCCTGGTGGCCTGGCCCTGATGGCCCGCCCCAGCCAACGCCTCGCCGCCAACGCCCCGGGGCCCTTCTACGTGGATGCCAGCTGCATCGACTGCGGCACCTGTTGGCAATTCGACCCGCAGCATTTCGCCCCCAGCGGCGGCACGTCGCACGTGCATCGCCAACCGCAGGGGGATGGCGATGTGCGCCAGGCGCTGCTGGCCCTGCAGGCCTGCCCGGTGGCCGCCATCGGCACCACGGCGGCGCTGCGGGCCCGCACCCCCACCGATGGCTTCCCGGCGCTGATCACCCGCCACCCCAGCGGTGCTGTGCACTACTGCGGTTGGGCATCGCGCCGCAGCTTCGGGGCCAGCAGTTGGCTGATCGTGCGGCCGGGGGGCAACGTGATGGTGGATGTGCCCCGCTGGAGTGCGCCCCTGGCCCGCCGCATCCAGGCCCTCGGTGGCCTGCACACGCTTGTGCTCACCCACCGCGACGACGTGGCCGACCACGACCGCTGGGCCCGGGCCTTCGGATGCCGCCGCTGGATCCACGCCGCCGATGCCGACGCCGCCCCCGGCGCTGAACACCAGCTGCATGGCTCGGAGCCCGTGCCGCTTGATGCCGATCTGCAGCTGATCCCCACCCCCGGCCACACCGCCGGCTCGCTGGTGGCGTTGCTGGGCCAACGGCGCGCTGTGCTGTTCAGCGGCGACCACCTCTGGTGGAACCCCGCCCGCCAGGTGGTGGTGGCTTCTGAGCGCTATTGCTGGTGGAACTGGCCTGAGCAGCTGCGCTCGGTGGAGCGCCTGCTGGATCTTGATGTGGCCTGGCTGCTGCCCGGCCATGGCCATTGGCACAGCTTTCCTGCGGGGGGCTGGCGCCCGGCCCTGGAGCAGACCCTCGCCTGGGCCCGCAGCCCCGCGTCCGCACCGCCCCCTCCATGATGGAGGGCCCGATATCCCCTCCATGCAGGCCACCTGGAACGGCACCGTGATCGCCGCCAGCGACGACATCGTGACCGTGGAGGGCAACGCCTACTTTCCGGCCGAAGCCCTGGTGGAGGGCTGCTTCCGCCCCTCCAGCCACACCAGCCACTGCGGTTGGAAGGGGGAAGCGCATTACTACGACGTGGTCGTCGACGGCCAGGTGAACGCCAACGCCGCTTGGTTCTATCCCGAGCCCAAACAGGCCGCCGCTGAGATCAAGGGTCGCGTGGCCTTCTGGAAGGGTGTGCAGGTGAGCGCTTAGGCCGGCGCCTCCCCTGGCGGCAGGCCGATGTCCTCCCGCCACAGCTCCGGGCGCTGCCGCTGCAGCCGCTGCATCAACGCCAGACAGGCGCCGTCGTCGAGGCAGTCGACGCCGATGCCCGCCTCCTGCAACCAGGCTTCCGCCCCCTGGTAGCTGCGTCGCTCGCCGATCAGCACCCGCCGGAAGCCCAGCAGCACCGCCGTGCCCGCACACATCGGGCAGGGGGAGAGGGTGGTCACCAGCGTCAGGTCGCGCCAGTCGCGGCGGCGGCCGGCGTTGCGGATGCACTGGGTTTCCCCGTGGCTGGTGGGGTCGCCGCTCTGCACCCGTTGGTTGTGGCCCCTGGCCACCACGGTGCCATCCTCCCGGGCGAGCACGGCCCCCACGGGGATGCCCCCTTCACCCCAGCTGAGTTCTGCCTCGGCGCGGGCCTCGGCCATCAGCAATTCCATCGTTTGGCGTTCCATCCTGTGGCGTTCCGTGGTTGACGCCGGTGGCGCGGCTGCCCCCAGGATGGCGGCGTTCCCAGCACCTGCCCTCAGCTCGGTGTCCGCTGCCCTGATCGATGCCGACGGCCGCCTGGTGAGCGAGCCCAGCAGCCCGCCGGCGGCGGTGCTGCTGCTGGCCCATGGCGCCGGCGCCCCCATGGATAGCCCGTTCATGGCGGCCATGGCCGAGGGGCTGGCGGCCTGCGGCTGGCGCGTGGTGCGCTTTGAGTTCCCCTACATGGCTGGCCGCCGTCAGGGCGGTCCCCGCCGTGCCCCCGACCGCATGCCCAAGCTGGAGCAGGCCTTCTGCGAGCAGGTGCAGCGCGAATCCCAGCGGCATGCCGCGGGTTTGCCGTTGTTCATTGGCGGCAAATCCATGGGCGGCCGCGTGGCCAGCCTGGTGGCCGATGGCCTGGCCTCCGCCCTGGATCTGCGCGGTTGCCTCTGCCTTGGCTACCCCTTCCATCCCCCCGGCAAACCGGAGGCGCTGCGCACCGCACACCTGCAGGGCCTGCGCACCCCCACCCTGATCCTGCAGGGGGAGCGCGATGCCTTTGGCCGCCGCGGCGAGGTGGAGGCCTACCCCCTGGGGGAGCGCGTGGCGTTGGGTTGGATCCCCAGCGGCGACCACAGTTTCAAGCCCACCCGCAGCTCCGGCCTCAGCGAAGCCGAGGCCTGGGGGATGGCGGTTCAGGCCGCCGATGCCTTCCTGCAACGCTGCCTGGCGCCCTAGGGCAGCTGTTCGGGGTGCAGGTGCTTCAGCTCCGCCTGGTGCGCCAGCTCCTGGGCTTGCCACAGGCCGGGCACCGTGCGGCAGTGGTGGCTGCCATCGCACACGCGGTAGAGGTCGCCGCCCACCGCCTCGATCGTGGAGCCCCGGGGCGTGCTGGCCACCAGCTGTGGCGCATGGTTGGGCTCGGGCATGGCGCTGCGGGCTGCAACCTCCGGCATAGCCACGGCCGGGGCCCAACAGCCACAAGCACACCAATCTCGGCGCCCCAGCACCGCGCGGCAATGAGCATGAACGCCGATTGCGCCGCCCCGGAGCCAGGGAGATGCTGTTGGCATCGAATTCGGAGCCGTTCCATGGACGACACTCCACCCCGCCACCAGCCAGGAGCGAGCTGACTGAAGGCCCCTGCTCCAACAGTCTTCCCAAATCTGTGGGCGGCTCGTCCGGTGCGACAACAACTGGTGCGTCAAACCGGTCGACACTCCATCTGCACCGTCTCAGGTGCCCCGTGAGAACACCCGCCCGACACCTGGATCCCTGGCCCCAGGTGCCTCCCTCAGCAGCTCCGACCCGCCAGACCTCTCAACCCCCGGGCCCTCCCCGGGGGTTTCTGCTGTGATGCCGATTCGCCGCCCCCCAGCCCCTCCGCCAAGCCGCCACCCGGCGCCGATCGACGACGGCGATTGGCCGGTGGATCCCGGCCGCCCTTGGGGCCTGCGGTTGCTTGCCCTGCTGGGGGCGTTTTCCTTTGTGATGATCGGCCTCAGCAGCCTGCTGCCGCTGTTGCAGATGCCCCCCAGCGATCCTCGGCCCAGGCCCGCCCCACCCCCAAGCACGGGCCCGGCCTGAGGGGGCAGCCCTGCGGGATCAGGCCGGAAACAGCTCGCCCTGGATCAGGGTGCTCCATTGGGGTGCCGTGCGCCGCCGCAGGCCGCCGCCATAGCGGCGCTTGGTTGGCGTGATGCGGCCAGCCGGTGGCACGTTCGGCCGGTTGCCCTGGACGGGCCGATCGGGCTCGGGCTTGATCACCGGCATGGTTTCGATCACCGGCATCGCCGTGGGCCAGCCCAGGTCGACGGCGCGGAACACGGCGTAGGGGGAAGCGACGGCCATGGCTCGGTTGCAGTACGACTGTACTAGCTGCGTTTCGCCTAGCTGTCAATACAGGTGTACTGCCCCGCTAGTGGGAGCCCTGTCTGGCCAGACTGCCTCCGCCTTGTTTTCCTGCCGTGCTGGTGCCCTTGCCCGTTGCGGCGCCTCCAGCGCCGCCGGCCGTGCCTGTGTTGCTGGCGGAAGGCCGGTTGGCCCTGGCATTCCGCCGCGGCGAAGGCCGTTTCCCCAGCGGTGATCCGATCTGGTGGCTGGAGTTGCGCCGCAACGGCAGCACCGTGGTTCGCTGGCCCGCCGCCAGTGGCATCGCCAGCCGCCAGGCTGCCGACCGGCGCTGGAGCCCGGGCAACGCCGCGCCCCTGCCGCCGGGGCTCTACCGGCTCGGCCGTCCCGAGGCCTGGGCTGGCAGCTATTGGATCGACCTCAGCCCGCGTTTCCCCACCAGCC
>JBEBCX010000009.1:0-12683 GCA_041157425.1 Cyanobacteriota bacterium
ATCCGAATCTACCCCCGAGTCCCTCGCGCCAGAGGGACCCGCCCGGCGTTGCAACTGAGAATCAGTCGCAACAGAGGCGCCCGGGGGTGGGCCAGGGCCAGCCGGCCGGCCGTCAATCCTGCCCCGGTTCGCATCACAAACAGCCCCGCAAACAACAGGAGCAAGGCATCACAAACAGCAGCGCAAACAGCCACGCAAACAAACAGCCCCACCCGATCAAACGGGCAGGGCTCGCCACATAAAAAGGCCCCCGCCGGGTGAGGGCGGGGGCTCGGATTGTCAGGGGCCCAGGCCGTCACCACCCGAGGGTGACCACCCCATCCGGGAGCTCCTGCGGCAGGCCGTGGGGCGTTAGGTGGAACGGTGCGGCCTCGGGCCCTGCCCCACGGCTGGCCTTGCTCCTAAGGATCACAGCCACGCCCCCGGGCTCCCGGTAGCGGTGGTCTGAGAGGTCACCGTTAACGGTGGGGACCTGCAGGGTGCGGCCACCGGCCGTAAGGGTGAGGGTGCGGGGCAGGGCCTGACCCCGGGCCAGGGCCACCGGTACGGCCAGGCGGAACCCGTCAGCGAGGGCGGCCAGGGCGTCAGCGGCGGCCGTGGCCCTGTCAGCGGCCAGGCTGGCCGTAACGTCCCAGCCGGCGGCCCTTTGCGCCTGCAGGCCGAGGGGGCCGGTCAGGGGCGCCTTGCTGTAGTCGTAGAGGGTGAGGCCCTCGGCGCGGGCGGGGGCCAGGGCCTCGGCCAGGGTCACAGCCTCACCCGGGGCCACGGGCAGGCCAAACCGGCGGCCGAGGGCCTGAGCCTCGGCAGGGGTGACGGTCAGGGCCAGGCGATGCCACCCGATACGGGGGCCTTCATCGGTCCCGCGGAGCCTGACGGCCAGGCTCAGGGCCTCGGCCTGAGCTCGGCGCCACTGCCACCCGATCGCCCATAGGACGGCCCGGCCGTACGTGACGGGGTCCGCCACCATTGCGAGGGTGCGGCGGCCCCGGGCCAGGGCCACCCCTGTGCCGAGCCCGCCGCGGCCGCTGTAATTCAGGCAGCCGGCCTCACATGCTCGGGTGGCCCACGGGCAGCCCATATGGGCCAGGGCGGCGGCTGTGAGGCCCTCGGCCTCGGCCAGGGCGGCCAGGGCGGGCAGGTGGGCCCGGGCGGCCACAGGGTGGGCGGTGGTGGTGGTGACGGCGGCGGCCAGGGCCCGGGCGGGCAGGTGGTGGAGGATCACGGCGGCCCCGTGACCGAGGGCGGCCCCTTTGGACAGCTTCGGATTGGCCCCGGTCAGGAGCCCGGGCAGGGTGAGCCCAAACCGGGCCAGGAGCTCGGTCACGTCAGAGGGCAGGGCCAGGGGGGCTGTAGGGCGGGTGAGGATCACGGCAGGTAAGCGGCAAGGGTGGGCGGTGGCGGTGAGGGCCACAGGGGCCCCCGTGGGGGCCTGTGAGGCCGTCTAGTCGCGGTCACTGATCAGCCACCGGGTGGCCGGCGGTGGCGGTGGGGCCAGGCCGGCCCGTACGGCCTCACGGTGGGCGGCCTCGGCAGCCACCGCGGCGGCATGCCGGCGGATCAGCTCGGCAAGCCACGGGGCCCCCGGGGTGGCCAGGCCCACGGGGTGGCCGGTGGCGCTCCTGACCGTGGCCAGGGGCGGGCGGGTGGGGCCTGTCATCACAGCCCCCACGCTTGATAAGCCACGGTAGGCAGGGCAGCCGCACCCCATAGGGGCTGTGAGTCTGCAGCCAGGCCCACCCGGCGGCCGTGCTGATCAGCGGCCCATGCGTGAGGCAGCCGGCAACCGGCGGGCGGCGGCCCGTAGGTTGCCTGCCGGCGGCGGCCGGCCAGGGTGAGCCAGGCCCGGTAGCGGCCCGGGCCCACCTGCCGGGTGCGGATCACGTACGGGGTCACAGCAGCCCCCGGGCGGGATCGAGGGCGGCCACTACGGCCGGGCAGCCACCGAGGGCGGCCAGGGCCAGGGCCACCCCGGCGGGGTCAGGCTGGCCCGGGTGACGGGCAGCCACGGCGGCGGCCTCGGCTGTGAGCTGCCACCCGGCGGCCTGTGCGGCGGCCAGGGCCCCGGCGGGGCTGAAGGTATCGGGCAGGGTGAGCACCACCTGCCCGAGGGGGTCCAACAGGGCCACCGGGCCGGCCGAACGTATGGGGCCCATGATTCCCCACCCGGCCACCACCGGCCGCACAGGGGCGGCCCCCGTGGCCATCCGGGCCAGGGCGGCGGGCAGGGCCAGGGCCTCGGCATCGCCACCACCGGCCAGGGCGGCCAGGAGCTCACGGCAGGCGGTGACGGCCAGGGCGGCCCGGTCACCGTGGGCCAGGGCCAGGCCCTCGCCGGGGGTGAGGGCCGCCACGTACGCGTAGGACTCACCGCCATCCAATGAGCCAGGGGCGGGCAGTATCCGCCACGGCAGGCCCTCCCGGGCCAGCAGAGCGGCGGCGGCGGCATCCGGGCCCTCGGCGGCCGGTACGGCCAGGCGGGCGGCCCTCTCCCGGGGGCCACGCTTAAGGGTGGCGACCCACTGCCCCCGGCCGTGGGAGTCGCATCCGTAGCGCACGACCACGGCGGGCCGGGAGCCCACCACGGGGGCGTGGGCGGCATCCGTGGCCACCCGGTCACGGCCGAGGGCGGCCAGGGCGGCGGGATCGTAGGGGTGAGGCATGGCAGCAAACGGTAAGGGGTGAGGGTGGCCCCGGCGGCCAGGGCGGCCGGGGCGGGGTGAGGGGCTCAGGCCAGGGCGGCCAGGAGCTCGGCGCGGCGGCCGTACGTGTAGAAGCGGCGGCTGAACCGGCGGGACTGAGCGGCCAGGCGGCGGAGCTCAGCCACGGTCAGGGCCTCGAGCTCAAGCGATGCGGCCGGCGGCAGGGCCAGGGGTGCCGGGGCGGTGGCGGCCCACAGGCGGGCGGCCAGGGCGTGGCAAAGGGCGATCAGGCGGAGCATGGCAAGCGTTAAGGGTGAGGGTGGGCAGGGCTCAGAACGACGGCCGGATGTTGTGGCATTGATCCTGATCCCACCCGGCGGCCAGGCATTCGGCCACCCGGTGGGACTGATCAATCGCGCGGGCACCCTGAATGGCCAGCATTGTGCCGCCGGCAACAGCGATCAGGGCCAGGCAGGCGGTGGTGAGGCTCAGCTCGCGGGGCATGGCAGGCAAGGGTAAGGGGCAACGATGCGGCCGGGTGATCCGGCCTGCGGCCATCCTGAGACCGCCACCCCCGGGGATGCCTGAGCGGGGGTGACGGTTTTTCGGCCGTCACACTACGGCCCGAGCCCGGGCGGCCCGGCATGCGGCAAGGGCCCGCTCCTGAGCCACGGTCACCGGCGGCAAGGCGGCCAGGGCCACCGCGGCGGCCTGCAGACAATCCGAGGGCAGGTAATCCAGCGCCTGAGCCACCGGCCAGGCCCCGGCCATCACCGGGCCATCCGAGGCCCACGCACCGGGCAGGGTGAGGCCCGCACCCCGTACGGCCTGAGCGATGGGCCACAGGGTGGCCACCCGCTCACCCTGCAGGGCCACCCGGGCCCGGGCCTCGGGGGTGCCGGGATCCCACGGCTGGCCGGCCAGGGTGTCACCCGCGGCAGGGCGGCGGCCACCCTGCGGCAGGCCGAGCTCACGGCCGAGGGTGCGGGCCAGGGCGGCCAGGCTCACAGGGCGGCCGGCGGCGGCATCACGGCGGAGCTCGGGCAGGGTGGGCTCAGGGGCGGGCCAGGCCGGGGGCTCGGGCGGCAGGGCCTCACCCGGGAGGGTGGGGCGGGTGCGGGTGAGCTCCTGAGCGGCCACAGGATCGGCCACAGGGGCAGGGGCAGGGGCCGGGGCAGGCTCGGCCACAGGCTCAGGAGCGGCCGGGGCCTCGGCCCACGGATCCTCCACCACGGGGGCCAGGCGGGCGGTCGAGCCCGGGCCCCACTTCGCTAGCTGTTTGGCGGCCAGATCCGGGCGGCCGGCCCACGACTGAGGCCATGCCTGGCCGAGGGCGGGGTCACCGGTCACCACCACCGCCACATAGGTGCGGGCGGTGCGGCGGGTGATACGGGTGCCGGTGGCGGGATCGAGGGCGGTGATGGTGCGGGTTTGGGCCACAACAGATAAAGGCAACGGGTGCCCGCGAAGCATGCCGAGGCACCCCGCCGGATCCCGGGGCGCCTGTGCCACTTTTTCAGGCGGCCCCGTTGCCCTGGCCACGGCCACCCCGGGCAGGGTGCGGGGGCCACCCGGTCACCACCGGCGGCCCGTGGCTGTTTGCATCACAAACAGCCGCACACAGTAAGGATAGAAAACACCTAGCACGGTTGCGCTAACGGTCGCCAGACCGTGGCCTCGCTGCGCATCAACAACTCCGCCGCACGGTTTTTCACACCGTCGGCCGCACCGGTTTGGGTAGCTAACTGCCCATCACACTACCGGCATGTGCGCCCATAACGATACCGGCATGGCCGCAATGGTACACCAGTGCTACCTAGTACACCTGTACTACTCTAGTACGTTTGTACGGGTGTGTGCGCCTATTCCTGGCGCGGTCCTTCACTATACCAGCAGCATGCGCTGCTGCCTTGTGCAGTGATGGGGGGGAGGGGCTTTTAAACGGCTCAAGTTGTGTGTGTAAAAACAACACTAAAAACACCCTTTAAAAGCCGACCCCCCGCAGGTCCCTAAAAGCCGGCAGGCCGCGAGTCCCCAAACGAAAACTCGAGGCAGGCTTCAACCAGCTCGTCGTCGGTGGCAGCCATCAGGTCGTCGCGCAGCTCGAGCATTTGATCTTCGAAGATGTCGCCAGACTTCACCATCGCAGCCACCAGGCCGGCAACGACGTCAATGCGCTCGTCGTGTGTCATGTCAGTTCAAGCAAAGGCGGGAGCTGCGTGATCATTGGCCTCGAGCTGCTCAGCCAGGCGCTCGGCACTGTCAAACACCGCAAGCCAAGCCGTGGTTGGTGGTTGGTAGCTGATGCTGTAGAGGTCGTTGCTCAAGCCATGAGCCTCGATGTGCCAGCCAGCGTCGTGCAGGGCACGGATCACCTGCTGGGCGTAGTCGCGGGTCTTGTTGAGGGTGAGCTCGCGGGTAATCATGACGGGTAAGCGGTAAGCGCTGAGGGAACAGTAAGCGGCCACCAGTACCCCGGCAGCCGCATCGTTACAAACCGAAACGATCAGCTTCCAGTGCTGAGGCTCACGTACACAGTCGGCCGATCGACGGCCACGCCCTTCTGCTGCTCCTCCTTCTGCAGCTGACGCACGCGCAGCTGGAACGCTTCCATGTAGGCGCTGTAGCTCCAGTTGTGACGCACCTTGCGGGTGGCTTTGAAGCCGCCCAGCTCGATCCGGTCCAGCTGCTGCTGGGTCATGTGATTCAGCAGGAACTCGCGGTGCCGGCTGAGCTCAGCCTCAAGCTTCTGGATCCGCAGCTGCAGCTCGTGAGCCTTGGCGAGGCGACGGCCGACGCGGCCGGCCGGGGAGTAGGCCCGCTCTTGGCGGGTGGTGGTGGTGGTGGTGGTAACGGTCATGGTGCGCAGGTGAATTGCTGAACGCCCCGCAAGCATGGCCGCCAGCCGCTCCCAGCGGCCAGTAGTTGCAACAATTCGTTACCTACCCATCACCTCACGCAGCTTCTTCTCAACCAGCTCCGGGAAATACTGATACGCCAAGTTCTCAGTGATGCCATAAAAGTCATACTTCGGCTGCACTGTCGGCGGCTTCGGCAGTGTCTTGAACACCATCCCCAAGTCGCCACCTTTCCGCCGGTAGATGCCCGGCTTCAGTCCCTGGCCACCTCGACGTGGATCAGGCGAAATGAAAAACGAATCACCGCCGCGGCGCTTCTTGGCGTACCCCGACAACGGAGACTCCATGGCACCAATTGCAAACAGGATCTTGGTGTATTGGCCAGGGCGAATGTTGCCGTACTCGTTGAGCAGATCAGCTACGTTGCCGTTTCGCTTCAGCGGCGTCAGATACTGGTTGCCATAAATCAACCCCATCCGCTGCACGCGTTTGGTGAAGCGGGTGACGTAAACCTCTTTCGCTCCACCGCTATCTCGTACTTGCGGAAACAGGTAGTAGCTCGGCGGCTGACCCTTGGCGCCATCCTCCGAAATCCAGAACCCCATCTCGAGGTTGGACTTATCGCTCCGCACCCACGGCTTGTAACCCTTGGCACCCCACCTCACGCTGTTGAGCGTGAACGGCACCGGGTTGTTGAATGTCTGCCCCATGCGCTGCTTGTGGGCATCGCGGATCTGCGGCGCCATCGTGTTGAGCGCCCAGCTCATCACGAACGGCATCTGCACGCGCTCGAGGTAGGTCAAGTTCTTGACCAGAGCTTCGGCGTCGAAGGTGATGGTGCGGCCGGCCATGGGCCCTCCTACGAAAAAGCCCCGCGCTGGGCGAGGCAGGTGACTCTTCCGACAGCCCGACTCTAGCCGGGTCTGACGTTCCGCGCATCAGCCACGTAGACGGTCCGCTGCTCCTTCCCCACCCAGACGGCCCCAGAAGGCCCGTGGAGGCCCTGCCAGGTGCCCGAGGCCCATCCGTGGCCCATGTAGACCTTCACGGCCGCTCCCGGGTGCAGGACGGGCCATCTGGTGGGGCTGCCGGCAAGGCGCTGGTGGTCGGAGATGGGCTTGGGCATCGCTGAAACGCTGTAACGGTCTTGTAACGGTGAGCGTTACAGCCAAACCCCTTGCGGCAACTGGGTTGTAACGTTGTAACAAACAAATCTATTATTAAAGATAATAGAAAATAGAGGGGAAAGGGGGTCTGAGGGGGGTAGGGGGTATGTATATCTCTATGGGTGTTTCCCGGGAAAAACCGTTACAAGCGTTTCGCGCGTCACATCCCTTGCGGCGCAAGGGTTTTCGGTGAAACACCCACCGTTTCATGACCCCCAAAACCGTTACAAAGTCTCAAGCGTCTCAAGTGGGACCAACGTTGCGCGTGCAACGCCGCTTCCTTTGAATCGGACGGTCCCGGCACTGGTCGAGGCACCAGATAGCCGCCTCAGGGCTTGCCGGTAGGCGTTGCCGGCCCACGGGGTGTCTTTCAGCAGGGCCTGCAGGTTGGTGCTGTTGTTGGCCACGGCGAGCGTGCCACCGGTCACCTTCAGGCCGTAGCGACCGAGGATCGTCTCGATCTCATCGGAGGGGTGGTCACGGCCCGGGATGGCGAAGATCACGCCGCGCTGGGCCATCTGGACGAGCTCCAGCACCGACATCCGCTTGCCGCCATCCACCTGGATCAGGGCCTGGAGGATGTGGTTGATGCACTTGACCTCGTCCGCATCGGTGGCGTCCACCTCGCGGCTCTCCCAGTCCATCATGTTGATCCACTCCATGGCCTGATAGAGCGTCAGCTCGCCACCACCGCCGGGCTCGAGCGTCCAGGCGCCAGCGAGCAGGGTTCCGTACTGATCGCCGAAGCGCTGCCCGAAGCGGCGTGAGAGGGCAGCTGCGAGGGTCTTGGCGTTCCTGCGGATGGTCGGGATCTGCTGAAGGGTGCGAGCCACCAGACGACGCCCGTTCTCCTCAGTGCAGGTGTTCAGGATCTGCTGCTCGAATTCATTCCAGTCGTCCTTGTCCATGTGGTCTTTGCGGAGGCTCAGGACGCAGAAGCGATCGAGATCAGCGCGTTGAATCAGTGCGACGTTGATAGAGCTACAGCAGAACATTGAGCGTATCTCAAATGAGTTTGAGCCGCCGGATGTTGTGCCTTTGTAAATCTTTCCGCCCTCGGAAGATGCGATGCGTGCTAAGGCGAGAATGTTCTGGACGGTCTGCTTGTCCTTCTGCTCATTCTGCTCGAGTTCGTCGAACACGACCGGGATAGCATCGGAGCGCAACTGACCCCGCAATCCGGCCTCGGTTGTGCCACCAGTCGCGCCCTCAAACATGCCACCAAGCAGTGGCTTCATGAAAGCTTTGAGGATGGTCGTCTTGCCCGTGCCAGCACCACCGGTGACCCAGATGTGTGGCCGCCAGTCGAGTGCGCCACAGACGGGCGCGAGAACGATCCAGCCGAGGAGCAAGTTGGCGGAAGCGGGTGTCTCCCAACGAAAACGTTCGGCGATGATGCGCACCTCGGCGCAGAGGTCATCAGAGAGGACGTCACTGCCGGGGCCGTCGATGGCTTTGGCGTTTTCGTAGAAGTAGAAGGTCTTGAACTTGAGCGGCAGCTTGGTGATGGGGTGTGAGTAGCCGTCGATCACGAGGCGGTTGCCGAGGTGAAGGATCACCCGGGAGGAATCAGCCCAGGCACCGCGACCACGAATGCGGGACGGGTCGTAGACGCCCTGCGAGATACAGGAACCCATGATGGCGTTGGCGGCTGAATCCCAGTCGATGCGGCCGTTGTCGTTGCCGAAGCCGTTTGCCCACCACTCGAGGGGGGCGAGCTGCAGAAAGTGAGACTTATTGTGCTGAGCGGCGGTGAGGGCAACGACCTGGCAGGCCGCTGCTGGCAGGTAGTAGTAGATGCCGTGATCAAAGCCGAGGGGGCGGAAGGGGAGGTTGTCGGCAGGCTCAGGCTGCGGATCGATGGGAGCTGCCTGCTGGATTGAGGGGAGCTGCCGCAGCTCAGGCGGGCCGGGCCGCACGCGCACCGGCGCCCGGTAACCGTGCTCCTTGGCCCAGTACCAGAAGGTGCCAGCACCGACGTCGTTGCCACCGGATCGAGCGACCTGATCGATGCCATGCCACTGTGGTGAGTGGGCAGCCATCATCGAGATGGCAGTGGCCTCGGAGTTGCCGGCCTCCTCGACGGCGGCGATCAGACCCCAGAGGATGTTGCGGTACATCGGGTAGGTGCCACCACCAGGCACCCGGGGCGGGATGTGGTTGAGAGCCTTCTGGATCTCGTCGAGCCCCTGGGCCTCGTAGTCGTTGAAGGTGCGGGCCTGCTCGATACGCTGATCGACCACCGGCGCCGGCATGGTCGCGGCGAACTCGGTGAGTGAGTAGCGGGCATCAGAGAGGTGGATCAGCCTGGCCTGCTCACCGGTTTCAGGGTGCGGGGTGCCGGGCAGTCGCATGACCCTCGAGGGGTTCTTGAGCTGGCGGTCGGCGTTGGCGTGGTCGAGCAAGCGGGTCTGGACGGGTTTCCAGAGCTCGGGGCTGACCGAGCCGGAGAGGATCCAGTAGTTGTGGATCGACTTGCCACCGGTGTCGACCTGCATCGAGGGCTCCGGGAGGCCGAGCTCCTTCCATGCGGTGATCTGCCAGTCTTTGGGGCGATCGTCCCACTCGCAGAAGAGGGCGATGCACTCGGTGATGTCGGCGTCCTTGTCCCCGCCGTTGTTGATGACGACGTAGACGCCGCGGCCATCGGCCACCCAGGATTCGATCAGCGATTTACTGGGATCACCCTTGGCACCGTGGTCGTTTGCTTTGCGCGGATCGGTCTTGGCGTAGAAGCCGCGGAGGCGGATGGTGCCTTTGGGTTTGCCGAGGGCGGCCAGGAACTGGCGTACTGCATCAATGTCAACGGGCATGTCGGCGTGGAGGAGAGTTGAGTGCGCGGTCCATCTCTTCGTCGGTCGGCTCCGGGAACCACTCAACGAGCTTGCTGAAGAAGCGTTGCAGCTGCTCAGACGCCACGGAACGGTTCTGTCGCAATTTGCAATGCGTCGTTTGTGGAGCGAACAATGCCAGAGATGCCGCCGGCTGATCGGATGTGCTCGATGAAGCGGCGCTGCTCTGGGGTGGCGCGACCGGTTGCGGTCTTGACCTCGAGGGCGGTGAAGACGGCGACTTTACGGCCGACCATGTCTGGGGTGATCTCGATGGTGCGGTAGCCGATGAGGTCGGAGCCACCGGGGGAGGCGACACCGAACTGGACCCAGCGGCCGGTGCGGGGGTCGGGGAGCTTGCCGGAGTTGTTTCGCCAGAGGCGGAAGCCGTGAAGAGTGCCAACTGCGAGACGGATCCGTTGCTGGATCTCGGTCTCGATGTTGGCCATGGATCTGTGCAGGACGCTGGCTCCATCATGCTGCGGTTCGCTTGCGCTGCCGCGCCGCGAGGATGTGCCGCGCCCAGCCTTCGGGGTACTTCATGCCGCGGCGGCGGCCGATCTCAATCAGCTGCTCGAGCGATTGCGCCCCAGCTTGTTCGCGATTCCGCTGACGCCGTAGAGCTGCTGGATCCACCTCCACCAGCTCGCCGTCGACCTGTTCAGGGCCTTGCGGCACTGTCTCCCGGACATATACGTGGCCACAGCAGGGGCAAACAGGAGCCGGAGCATGGGCGGCAAAGCAGGACGGACATTCGCGAACAGCAGGGGGACTGCCGGCTCGCTTTGGTTTGGCATCCAGTGTCCACTCGCGTGGATCTTGCGGAAGGCCATGCGTAAAGACGCAACTGGCGTGATCTAAGACGATCAGATCGCGTTTGCCATTCGCTATTCGCAAACCACGACCGACTGACTGCAGGTACATGGTCAGGGACTTGGTGGGGCGCAGCAGGATGACGCAGCCGATCTCGGGGCAGTCGACACCGGCAACCCAGAGGGCGCAGTTGCAGACGACGTCGATGGCGCCGGAGCGTAGGCCGGTGAGGGCGTCCTGGCGCTCCTGGCGTGTGGAGTTACCGGAGATGGCGACAGCGCGGTAGCCGGCACCGGTGAAGGCCGCGGCGGTGTGCTCGGCGTGGGCGATGTTGACGCAGAAGGCGACAGCGGGCCGGCCGTGCGCGATGCGGCGGTAGTGGGCGACGGCATCACCGATGATCGATGGCCGGTCGACGGCCTCTGCGAGCTGAGCGACGGCGTAGTCGCCGGCCTGGGAGCGGATGCCGGTGAGGTCGGGCTTGGTGGGGGCGTAGTAGCGGATGGGTGCGAGCAGGCCCTCGGCGATGAGGTCACCGGTGGAGCAGGTGGGGATGATGAGATCAGAGACCTCGCCGAGGCCGCGACCGTCCAGCCTGCTCGGGGTGGCCGTAAGCAAAAGCAGCCTTGGGTTCCCGGCCTCGGCGACCACCTTCTTGTAGGTGTCAGCTACACAGAGGTGAGCTTCATCGATGATGATCAGGCTTGGCTTGGTGACAACCGGCCGGCGAACAGCGGTCTGCACCGAGACCACCTGGACCGGCTTGAAGGGGTTGCGGGGCATGCCGGCCATGATGAAGCCGTGCTCGATGCCGGCTTGTTCAAGGCGTCGGGCGGTGTCGTCGAGGATCTCGCGGAGGTGAGCGAGGAACCAGACGGTTCCGCCCTTCTCAATAGCGGATCGAATGATCTCTGCGGCGATAGTTGTTTTGCCTGCACCGGTGGGAGCGACCAGGCATGGCGCTTTGTAGCCGGCAGCATAAGCAGCGCGAAGATCCGCGATGGCCTTGGCCTGGCGAGGACGAAGCTGGATCATCGCTCCGACCTCCGCTGTTGCTGATTAAAAACGCGCTCGATTGACCAGCCGCGATCTAAGCGGTGCTTGAGAGCGGCGTAGGAGTAGCCAGTCTCTCTAGCCCAGTCGGCAATCGTCTTTGTCTCACCGTTGTAGGTAATCCAGCGATTGCGGGTCGTGTTGTTCATCTGGACGATTGCGTCGACGAACCGACAGTTCTCAGGGCAGTAGTCGCCATTTACGTCCATGCGATCAATTTGCAGATCGGGGGCGGCGCCGTTCTCGATGCACCACTGATAAAAACGCTTTCGACCGGCTGGCCCTATCCAATCGTCGCAGACGCGGATTCCCCTGCCTCCGTAGTGCGAATAGCGCTCGCTACCAGGGTCGTAGCAGCGCCGGAGCATGTTGCCGTAAGCGTGCTTCAGCTTTTGACGCAGCTCTGTCGGAATCCAGTTGTTGCGACTCCTGTGCTGCTCGCAGTTGGCTCGCGCTTGATCCTTTGATCCGCACCCGCAGCTCTTGGTCGAGCCGTAGCGCAAGACCGCCCCGCGGACGATGGTCTGCTTGCCGCAAGAGCACTGGCAGAGCCAGTGAACGCCGTTGTTGCTGTGGGCGCGTTCGGCGACGCGCAGCCTCCCGAACACTTGGCCCGTGAGGTCGATTGCTTGGCCCATAAAACCGTGATCGCGGTTTGATGGTAGCAAGGGCGTCAAGCTGTTGGCCGTTACTTGCATGGGTCTTGACCTGAAGCGGTCAGTAACGGATAAAAGAAAAAGCCCAGCAATCCTAAGGGCTTAGCCGTGAAAAGTCGTGAAGTGCGAAGAATTACAACAGGAGACCGCGAAGGTGCGTGAAGAGACGGTAAGGTTGCGCGAGACACGCGTTGGCATGACCCTTACCAATGCCGAGTACCACGCTCGGCCAGAGGTCTCGAAGTCAGGGCTGGACATGGTCCGCCGCAGCCCACTGCACTTCTGGAACCGCTACCTCAACCCTGATCGCATCATCGAGCCACCGACAGCTGCGATGACGATCGGCTCAGCGCTGCACACGCGGGTGCTGGAGCCGCACCTGTTCGACGACGAGTATGCAGTGGCACCGCACTGCGATCGGCGCACGAAGGAGGGCAAGATGATCTGGGCGGACTTTGAAGCCGAGGCTGCGGGAAAGACGCTACTGAAGGCGGAGGATGCGCTGCAGATTGCTGCGATGGCGGATTCACTGCGCCGTCACCCGGCAGCCAGAGTGCTGCTGAACAAGGCCGGCAAGGCAGAGCAGTCTTACTTCTGGACTGATGATGAGACCGGCGAGAAGTGCAAGTGCCGGCCGGACTTCCACACGGACGATCGACGGATCATC
>JBEBCX010000010.1:0-11815 GCA_041157425.1 Cyanobacteriota bacterium
GGCCACGGCGAGCTTGTAGAGGCGACCATCACCATCGAGCTCCAGCTGCAGGGCGCCGTAGGCCTACAGGTCTAGGGGCGGTGAAAACACCGGTTATAGGCAACTCACGAATCAACCACCTTCGGGTTCCACCTGCGCCTCCATCACCAGGCCATCGGAGCTGGCCCAGCATTGGCCCTGGCTGCGGCCCCCCATGATCGTGTCGTTCAGGGGTTGCCAGCCGGCAAAGCCATCACCGCTGGCGATCAACAGGGGCGCAAGCATCGGCACAACCGGCGGCATCCGGGGATGGGTTCAAAGGCCCCGGGCGGCGTCGGCGTCGGCGAGCACCAACACCGGAGAGCGGGGTTGCACCAGCCTCGCAGGTGTGCGTTCCGGCGACTCCGCGGGGTCCAACAGACGCCGCAGGGCCTCGCCCTTGGCGGCGCCACTCACCAGAAAAATCACCTGCCGGGCCGCGCTGAGCACCGGTGCCGTGAGGCTGATGCGCTCCAGGCCTTTGCCGGCGCCGATGGTCACGGCACGCTGGCGTTCTTGGGTGGCGGCGGTGCCGGGAAACAGGGAGGCGGTGTGGCCGTCATCGCCCAGGCCCAGCAGCATCACATCGAAGCTGGGGGGATCACCGGGGCACAGCTGACGCACGTGCTGCTCGAAGGCCTCCACGCTGGCCTGCGGGCTCTCAAGCTCTGTGGGCACCGGATGGAACCGTGCCTGGGCACCGGGCCCCTCGGGATTGAGCAGGGTGTCGGCCAGCATGCGGGCGTTGCTGGCGGGGTCGCTGGCGGGCACCCAACGTTCATCCCCGAGCACCACATCCACCCGGGCCCAGGGCAAGTGCTCGCGGTTGAGCAGGCGGTAGGCGGCCGCGGGGGTGGTTCCCCCGGAGAGGGCGATGTGGGCGCGGTCGCGCTCGTCGAGGGCCAGGTCGATCAGGGACGCCACCTGCTCGGAGCAGCGGCGCGCCAGCTGGGTGGCGTCGTCGAGCACGTCGAGCCGGTAGGTGGTGGGGCCGCTCATCTCACATCCACTCGGTGTGGAAGCTGCCCGGCTGATCAACGCGCTCGTAGGTGTGGGAGCCAAAGCAATCGCGCATGGCCTGCACCAGGTTCTGGGGAAGGCGGCCCGTGAAGTAGCTGTCGATGTACTCCAGGGAGCTGCTCAGGCAGGGCACGGGCACGCCGGCATGGGCGGCGGCCGCCACCACCTGCCGCAGACCCGGCAACCGACGCCTGATCTGGTCGACGAACCAGGGATCCACCATCAGGTTGGGCAGGTCGGCACGGGCCGTGTAGGCGTTCTGGATGCGCTGCAGCAGCCGGGCACGGATGATGCAGCCCCCCTTCCAGATCTGGGCGATGGCGGAGAGATCCAGCTGGTAGCTGTGCAGGCGGGAGGCCTCCTGCAGCAGCGCCATGCCCTGGGCATAGCTGGCGATGCAGGCCAGCACACAGGCATCCATCAGCGGTGCCATGGCATCGGCGGGGGTGCCGAGGTTGTGGGCCTGGGGAGTGGGCGCCGGCAGCAGCCCATCGGCCGCCAGCCGCTCGGGGCGCATGGAGCTGAGCACCCGGGCGTTGAGGGCCGCATAGATGGTGGGGACCGGCACCCCCATCTGCAGGGCACTCTCCACGGTCCAGAGGCCGGTGCCCTTCTGCCCGGCCGCATCAACGATCTTCTCCACCAGGTCGGAGCCGTCGGAGGGATCCTTGGTGCGCAGGCAGATCTCGGTGATCTCCACCAGGAACGAGGACAACTCCTCGGTGGCATTCCACTGGCCCAACACGGCGGCCATGGCGTCGCCGTCCATGCCGGCGCAGCGCTTCATCAGGTCGTAGGCCTCGGCCAGGATCTGCTCAATGCCGTACTCGATGCCGTTGTGCACCGTTTTGACAAAGTGCCCGGCGCCACCGGGGCCGATGTAGGTGACGCAGGGGCCGTCATCGACCTGGGCCGCCATCTTGCACACCAGCGATTCGATGGCGTCGTAGGCGGCGCGGGTGCCACCCGGCATCATGCTCGGCCCCTCCAGCGCACCCTTGGCACCGCCGGAGACCCCCATGCCGATGTAGCCGAAACTGCGGCTCTCCAGCTCCGCCACCCGCCGTTCGGTGTCGGTGTAGAGCGAGTTGCCGCCGTCGATCAGCAGATCACCCTCCTCCAGCAGGGGTGAAATCTGCTCGATCATGGCGTCGATCGGGTCGCCCGCCTTGATCATCATCAAGATGCGGCGTGGGCGCTCCAGCTTGGCGATGAAATCCTCCAGGGAGGTGGCGCCGATGATGCGTTTGCCGGCACCGCGGCCCGCCAGGAACTCTTCGGTCTTGGCGTAGGTGCGGTTGTAGACAACACTCGAAAACCCATTGCGCTCGGCGTTGAGCACCAGGTTTTCACCCATCACCCCAAGGCCGATCAGGCCGAAGTGGGCCTTATCCATGGCTGGATGCCGTCACGAACACCCGCAGTGTGGCGAGCTGGTGGTGCCGGTGCACCGCCCCGTAGGCAACTGTCAACGGCTCGGCACCGATCGCGGCCCCAAGGCCCGCGATCAAACCACCATGCCGTCGGGGATGGTGGCGTTCTTGACCACCACCACGATGCCGTTGCGGATGTAGAAGCCGAGCTCCGGGCGGTCCGCCTCCTCAACGCGGTCCTTGTTGATGATCGTGACGTCCCGTCCAATGCGGACGTTTTTGTCGAGGATGGCGCGCTTCACGGTGGTGCCCCGGCCAACCCCAAGGGGCGTGCCGCCCCGTTCCCGCAACACGGCCCGCTCCTCGCTGGATTCGAAGAAGTCGTTGCCCATCACAAGCGTGTCCTGGAGCACCACCTCGTCCTCCACCCGTGAGCGCACGCCGAGCACGCAGTGGTGGATGCTGCAGGCCTTGAGCATGGAGCCCTCTCCGATGATCGACTCGGTGACCTGGGTGTCGAGCATCTTGCTGGGCGGCAGGTAGCGGGGCCGCGTGTAGATCGGGAACTTCTCGTCGTAGAAGGAGAAGGCGGGGTTGGGTTGCGCCGTGAGGGCCAGGTTGGCTTCGTAGAAGGCGCCGATGGTGCCGATGTCCTCCCAGTAATCGTCAAAGAGATAGCTCTGGAGGTGGTCGCCGCGTTGCAGCGACGCCGGGATCAGCTCCTTGCCGAAATCGGTGGAGGTTGGGTTCTGGGCCAGCAGGTCGAACAGGGTGTCGCGGCTGAACACATAGATCCCCATCGAGGCCAGGTAGGGGCGCTTCAGGGCCTCATCGGCGCTCAAGCCCAAGCGGGAGGTGTCCACCCACATGGCCTTGAGCGATTCCCCCTTGGGCTTCTCGCGGAATTCCTGGATGCGGCCGTGGTCGTTGGTGTGCATCAGGCCAAAGCCTTCGGCCTGGGCCGCATCCACCGGCAGGGCACCGATGCTCACATCGGCCCCGGTGCTGATGTGGTGATCCACAAAGGCGCTGTAGTCCATCCGGTACAGCTGGTCGCCGGAGAGGATCAGGTAGTGGTCCACATCCCACTCCTGGAAGAGCCACTGGTATTTGCGCACGGCATCGGCGGTGCCCTCAAACCAGCTGGGGCTCTCGGGGGTCTGCTGTGCCGCCAGCACTTCCACAAACCCCTGGCCAAAGCCAGCGGAAAGGTTGTAGCTCTGCGTGAGGTGACGGTTCAGCGAGGCACTGTTGAACTGCGTCAACACGTACATCTTGTTGATGCCTGAATTGATGCAGTTGCTGATCGGAATATCAATGAGTCGGTATTTGCCAGCCAGGGGCACAGCTGGCTTGGCGCGCATCTTGGTGAGGGGGTAGAGGCGCGTGCCGGCTCCGCCGCCGAGAATGATGGCCAGAACGCGCTTCATACCAACTCCCTAGTGCCCTGTGCGCAGGCACCGTAAGCGATGGAAAGCCCTGCCCGGGCGGGATTCTGCAGATTGGCTGAAAACTGAAGGAACCGATCTGCGCGTGGCTGCAGCAGGGTCAAGATTCACCCGAATGGGGGTGTCGCGGGCGGCACAGCACCTGGTATCGCCAACATGCTCCGCAGCGGGAAGCGATCAGGCCTGGGGGTCGCTGAGATCAAACAACTGCTGCAGCACCTGCATGGCGGTGTGGCGCTGCTGGCGCGGCTGCGGGGCCCGCAGGTTGGTCATGGGGGTGTGAAGGATCTTGTTGATGATCCCCTTGCTGAGGGCCTCCACCACCTTGCGCTCACGGGCGGAGAGATCCGGGCCCATGCGGCTCAGCGCCTTGTGCAGCTCCTGCTCGCGGATCTCCTCCAGCTGGGTGCGCAGGCGGTTCACCACCGGCACCGCCTCGAGGCCATCCCACCAGTCGAGAAACTGCCGGCCTTCGTCCTGGAGCAACACCTCCGCCTCGGCGGCAATTTCGCGGCGAGCCTCCTGGTTGCGGGTCACCACCTCCTGGAGGTCATCCACATCGAAGGAATCCACGCCGCTGAGCGTGGCGACATCCGCCGCGATGTTGCGGGGCACCCCGATGTCGATCAACATCAGCGAGGAGCGCCGGTTGAGCTTGCCCAGCCGCTTGGCGTCGATGATCGGGTCCTCGGCTGCCGTGCTGGTGAACACCAATGAGCAGGTGCTGAGGCAGTGGTCGAGGTCGCGGAGGGGGCGGCACTGCACCGGCAGGGCCGGGAAATCAGCGGCCATCAGCTCCGCCCGCTCCACGGTGCGGTTGAGCAGCACCACGCCCGGAGCGCCCTTGGCCTGAAGATGCTGCAGCAGCAGCCGGGCCATGCGGCCGGCCCCCACCACGGCGATCTGCTCTTGGTCGAGGGGCACCAGATCATCGACGCCGCGGGCCTGACCCACCTTGAGCTGGGCCAGCTCCACCGCAGCGGAGCTGATCGACACGGCGCCGGTGCCGAGGTTGGTTTCGGTGCGAACCCGCTTGCCGGTGCTCACCGCCTGGTTGAGCAGGCGGTTCAGGATCGGACCGATCGATTGGTGCTCCTGGCCGAGGCGCACCATCTTTTTCACCTGGGAGAGGATCTGCCCCTCACCCAGCACCAGCGAATCCAGGCCGGCAGCCACCCGCATCAGGTGGGCCACCGCCTCCTCGTGGTGGTAGGTGAACAGGTGAGGGAGCAACTGCTCCAGCTGCAGGCCGGAGACATCGCTCAGAAAGCTGCCCACCGCGCTCACCCCCAGTTCGGGGTGACGCAGCAGGGTGTAGATCTCGAGCCGGTTGCAGGTGCTGAGGATTGAAGCCTCCAGCACCTGCTCATGGGAGCGGAGCCGCTGCAGCGACTCCTCCATGCTCTGCTCGGCGATGCTGAGACGCTCCCGGATCTCCACCGGAGCCGTGCGATGACTCAGGCCGACGACGGCAATGTGCATGGAGAAGGCTGGGGAGACGGTTCAGGCACGGATGCGCTCAGCGCAGGGCGATGCTCTTGGCGCCGTCCTTGATGTGCACGGTGGTGGTGAACCGGGCGGTGTTGTCCAGGGTGCTGATCACCAGGGAGCTGGTGCGGGTGCAATCCTTCTCGAACTTGACACCGTCAAACAGCAGGCCATCGGTGATGCCGCTGCCGGCGAACATCACGTTCTCGCCACTGGCGAGCTCTTCAGCCTCGTACACCTTGTCGGGGTCGGTGATGCCCATCTCCGCCAGGCGGGCCAGGTTGCCTTCCTTGGTGAGACCTTCCCACTCGGAGGTCTGGGCCACGGCGGGGTCATAGACCAGCTGGCCCTGGAAGTGGGCTCCCATGGCGCGCAGGGCGGCGGCGGAAATCACGCCTTCGGGGGCAGCGCCGATGCCCATCAGGCAATGGGTGCCGGTGCCGGTGAATCCACAGGCGATGGCGGCCTGCACGTCGCCGTCGGAGATGGGCTGCACGCGGGCACCGGTGGCGCGGATCTCCTTGATCAGGTCCTTGTGGCGGGCGCGGTCCATCACCACGATCACCAGCTCATCGGCGGGCATGCCGAGGCACTCGCTGAGGATCTTGATGTTCTCGGTGGCCGACTTGCGGATGTCCACCTTGCCCTTGGCGGCCGGGGGTGCCGCCAGCTTCTTCATGTAGAAGTCGGGGGCGTTGAACAGGCCACCGCGGTCGGAGGCGGCCAGAACGGCCATCGAACCGCGCTGGCTGTTGGCGCAGAGGTTGGTGCCTTCGCAGGGGTCCACGGCGAAATCCACGCCGGGGCCGGTGCCGCTGCCCACCTCTTCACCGATGTAGAGCATGGGGGCTTCGTCGCGCTCGCCCTCACCGATCACGATGCGACCCTGCATCTGGATCTGGCCCATGCGCTGGCGCATGGCCTCCACGGCGGCGGCGTCAGCCTCGTTCTTGAGGCCCATGCCGGTGAGCTTGGCGGACGCGATCGCGGCCTGTTCAACGACCTCAAGAATTTCCTGAATCAGGGTGCGATCCACGTCAGATCCGGCGAAGGGAAAGGGGTAGCGCAGGCTGGAGGGGGGGCAGCTGACGCATGGCGGCTGGGGGAACCAGCTGACAGTCCAGCAGCTGCAGGCCCTCTCGGGCTTTGAGCGCCGCCCACTGTATCAGTGCTCCCCGGGGCACCCGACGCGGGGAGCGGCTTGAGGGTCTGTTCTTACAATCCCCCCTTCCTTGTCCCTCCGGTGGCACCCATGAGCACCAAGCCCCTGGTGATCTCCCCGTCGATCCTCTCGGCTGATTTCTCCCGCCTGGGGGATGACGTGCGGGCCGTGGATGCCGCCGGTGCCGACTGGATTCATGTGGACGTGATGGACGGCCGCTTCGTGCCCAACATCACCATCGGCCCAATGATCGTGGAGGCCCTGCGCCCGGTGACCCAGAAACCCCTGGACGTGCACCTGATGATCGTGGAGCCCGAGAAGTACGTGGCGGATTTCGCCAAGGCTGGCGCCGACATCATTTCCGTCCAGGTCGAGGCCTGCACCCACCTGCACCGCAACCTCGGTCAGATCAAGGATCTGGGCAAGATGGCCGGCGCCGTGCTCAACCCCGGCACCCCCATCGACACCCTGGAGTACTGCCTGGAGCTGTGCGACCTGGTGCTGGTGATGAGCGTGAACCCCGGCTTCGGCGGCCAGAGCTTCATTGAGAGCCAGGTTCAAAAAATCCGCGACCTGCGCCGGATGTGCGACGAGCGGGGCCTCGATCCCTGGATTGAAGTGGATGGCGGCATCAAAGCTGAAAACGCCTGGAAGGTGATCGAAGCGGGCGCCAACGCGATCGTGAGCGGCTCTGGGGTGTTCAACCAACCCAGCTACGCCGATGCGATCACCGGGATCCGCAACAGCAAGCGCCCGATGGCCGTTGCCGCCTGAGGGGCTCCCAAAAGCCTCACCAGGGCCCCACGGGGCCCTTTTTTTGTGCCGCGCCTTGGCGGCAGTGATTGCCGCTCGGGCGCTTCAGGCGCTCAGGAACCAGCCGTAGCTGTGGAGGCCGATGCCCAGCAGGTTGACACCGATGTAGCAGACGCAAATCACCACGAATCCAGCCACGGCCACCAACGCGGGCCGTCGCCCCTGCCAGCCGCGGCTCAGACGGGTGTGCAGGTAGGCGGCGTACACCAGCCAGCAGATCAGGGCCCAGGTTTCCTTGGGATCCCAGCTCCACCAGCTGCCCCAGGCCTCGTTGGCCCACACCGCACCGCTGACGATCCCCACCGAGAGCAGCAAAAAGCCCACGGTGATGGTGCGGTAGCTGAGGCTGTCGAGCTGCTCACTCAGGGACAGGCTGCCGCTGCTGAAATTGAAGCCGCCACCGGGGCCACCAGCGCTGGCCAGCTCCGCCTGGCGGAAGCCACCGCTGCCGATCGAGCTGCTGCGCAGCTCCAGCTGCTGGCCCCGGTCGGTGACCAGCACCGCCAGGGAGAGCAGGGATCCCACCAGCAGGGCGGCGTAACTCACCATGATCACGCTGACGTGCATCACCAGCCAGCTGGAGCGCAGGGCGGGCACCAGGGGGGCCGCCTGCTGCAGTTGGTCCGGCAACGCAAAGCTGGCGAAGGCCACCCCACCGAGGGCCATCGGCGTGGCGGCGGCGGCCACCACCGGGCTGGGGTAACTGCGCTCCACCAGCAGTTGGGTGAGGGTGCTGGCCCAGGCCAGGAAGCACAGCGATTCGTAGAGGTTGCTGATCGGGAAGTGGCCCGACTGCCACCAACGCAGCACCAACTGCGCGGTGAGGGCCAGGTTGGCGGCGGCCACCAGCAACCGCACCACGCGGCTGCCCTGACCCTGGCTGCTCACGCTCCAGAACGACAGCGGCAGGGCCAGCAGCAGCAGGGCAAAGGCGCCGAGGCCCAAGGCCAGTACCGGATCGGACACGTCGTGGGGCTTGAGGAACACCGGCGCCCAGTCTGCCGTGCGCCACCGGGGGGGCGCCTGGCCTCAGCGGCTGGCCTGTCGCAACAGTTGAAGACCGCCCGCCAGGCCAATGAACACCGGCATCCAGGCGGCGAAGAAGGGCAGCAGGGTGCCCTTGATGCCCAGGGAGCTGAACACAAACGACATCAGGTAGTAGCCAAAGATCAGCAGCACGCTGATGCCGAAGCCCTGGCTGCGGCTGGTGCGGGCGTTGGGCCGCACCCCCAGGCTGCTGCCGATCAAGCCGAACACCAGGCAAATGGTGGGGAAGGCGAACTTCTCCTGGATCCGCACCCGCAGGCGTCGGGCCTCCTTCTGGTCCCCGGCCTGGCTGAGCAAGGCCTCGGCCCGCATCGCCTGGCCCACCGTCATCTGGGCGGCGTCGCTGGGGAGTTCCGCCACATCAATGGGGGTGCGCACAAAGGGATAGAAGTAGCTCGTGTAATTGGCCGAGGTGGTGATGTCACTGTCGGGATCCACGGTGAGGATCCGGCCGTTGCGGAACTCCCACATCGCCCGGCGCTCATCCCAGACGGCGGATTTGGCGGTGAGCACCTGCTGGGTGCCACCACGGGAGAGGTCAAGCACGGTGACCTGGCTCATGGTGCCCTCCTTGAACTCACGGGCGTAGAACAGCTGGGTCAGGCCGTCCTCCGGCGGATCACCTGGGGTTTTGGGGGCAATCGGGCCGAAGCGCGAGTACACGATGTTTTTGCCGGTCTTGGCCGAGAGGGCCCGACCGAGTGCCGAATCAAAGGTGAGCGACGCCGCCGTGTTCGCCGCCGGCACGATCACATCGTTGAACACAAAGGTGAGCAGGCTCATCAGGAAGGCCAACACCAGGGCCGGCAACACCATCCGCCAGGTCTTCACCCCAAGGCTGCGCAGGGCGGTGAGCTCGCTGTTGGCGGAGAGGCGGCTGAAGGCCAGCAGGGTGGCCAGCAACGTGGCCATCGGGAACGACAGCACCAGAAAGCCAGGAAGGCGCAGCGCCAGCACCTGGCCGGCGGCCAGCAGCGACATGCCGGACTCGGCCACCATCCGCACCAGCTCGAACACCACCCCCACCGACAGCGACACGGCCGTGAATGCCGCGATGCCGAACAGCAACGGCGCGATCAGCTCGGAGGAGAGCCAGCGGTCCAGCAGGGGGATCCGCAGCCACTGGCGGCGGAGTTGCTCGATCGGGCGCTGGGTCCAGGCCGACAGGGCGGGGGGGACGCGGCTCACAGCTTGAAGTCCTCCCCGAGGTAATGGCGGCGCACCAGCGGATCGTGGGCCATCTCCCGGGAGGAGCCGCTGGCCAGGATGCTGCCCTCCGTAAGGATGTAGGCACGATCCGTGATTGCGAGGGTCTCGCGCACGTTGTGGTCGGTGATCAGGATCCCCATGCCACGGTCCCGCAGGCTGGCGATCAACCCCTGCAGATCGGCGACGGCCAGGGGGTCGACCCCGGCAAAGGGTTCATCGAGCAGCAGGTAGCGGGGGCCCGCCTCCCCCACCGCCAGGGCACGGGCCACCTCACAGCGGCGGCGTTCCCCGCCGGAGAGCTGGAAGCCGCGGCGGTGGGCGAAGGCGCTGAGGTGAAAGTCGTCGATGAGCTGATCGGCCCGCTGGCGACGCTCACCCGGGGGAAGGCCGCTTTCCTGCAGGGCCAACAGCAGGTTGTCCCGCACGCTGAGGGTGCGAAACACGCTGGCTTCCTGGGGCAGGTAGCCGATGCCCAGGCGGGCCCGCAGCGGCATCGACAGGGCCGCAATGCTCTGGCCGTTCATCACCACCTGGCCGGAGTCGGGACGCAACAGCCCCGTGACCAGGTTGAAGGTGGTGGTTTTGCCGGCGCCGTTGGGCCCCAACAGGCCCACCACTTCGCCCGGCTGGAGGTGGAGGCTCACCTGCTTCACCAGGGGCCGGCCCCCGATGGTGAGGGCGACCCGATCCAGCTCCAGGCTCATGGCTGAACCGGCCGCTGCCGCGCCGGCATGCTGACCCGGCTGTAGACCTGCTGGCCGGCGGGGGGAATGGCGACCAGGCGGTCGCGCTCCACCAGATAAACCACCTGCTCGGCGCGCAACAGGTTGCCGCCCTCCTGGGCGATATCCACATCGCCGCTGAGCACCACACGGCCCTCACGGCTGAAATACTGCGCCTGCCGCGCGGTGGCCACCACCCGCTGGTCGGGGTAAACGATGCGCACGTTGCCGGTGGCGGTGATCACCCCGGTGGACTGGTCGGCGCGCTGCAGGTCGGATTCAATCGTGACCAGGCCGGTGCGGACGCGGGCTGGCGCGGGGGTGGGGGCCGCCGGTTGCACGGGCAGGGGTTGCGGCACCGAGGGGCCGTTAAAGGTGTTGGCCAGGGCAGCACCCGCGGTCAGGGTCAACAGGCCCATGCCGCCGGTGGCCAGGGCCCGAGCGGCCAGCCGGGAAGCACGGACGGTCAGACCCCTGTCGGAGCGGTGCATCTGCTGGGATCCGCCGCTCACCCCGTGCCCGTCCGCTCTACTGGCGGCCATCGTATCCCGCATGGGATGGGCCGCCGTCGCCGGATAGGGGGGCCGGCCGCAGCTCTGGCGGCGGCAGGGTCTCCACAGGCCGTTGCTGCTGCAGGGCCTGCAGCCAAGCCTGGGCCGCACTGCGCAGGTGGTCCAGGTCCAGACCCAGCTGCACGGGGCCATAGGCCTGGAGCCGCCCCAGCCCTTCCCCCAGCAGCACGGTGGCGCCGCGCAGGTTGCCCCGCTGCAGATGCAGCTGGCTCACGGCAATCTGCAGGATCCCCTGCAGCGCCTTGCGGCTGGGGCCCTGGCACTCATGCCACAGCTCCTCAAACACGTCGTGGCAGGCGTACCACTCCCCGGCATTGAACAGGGCCACGCCCTGTTCAAACCGGGGGTCGACCATCAACGGTTGCTCGTCGGGGTCGAGCGCAGCGGTCAACGCTTGGCCGGCTTCTTGGCGGGCAGCTTGCGCAGGCGGATCGACTCGGGGGTCACCTCGAGCATCTCGTCGGGGCCGATGTACTCCAGCGCCCGCTCGAGGGTCATCTGCAACGGAGCCTGCAGGGTGTCGAGTTCCTCAGCGCCGGCGGAGCGCATGTTGGTGAGCTGCTTGGTCTTGCAGACGTTGATCTCGAGGTCCTGGGGCCGGTTGTTCTCGCCGATGATCATGCCCTTGTACACCTTGGTGCCCGGGGTGATGAAGAACTGGCCGCGGTCCTCGGCGTTCTTGAGGGCATAGAAGGTGGCGGTGCCCTCCTCGAAGGCGATCAGCACACCGTTGCGGCGGGCGTCGAAGTCGCCCTGCATCTTGCGGTAGTCGAGGAACGAGTGGCTCATGATCCCCTCACCCCGGGTGGCGCGGATGAACTCGCCCCGGAAACCGATCAGGCCGCGGGAGGGCACCACGAACTCCAGCTGGGTGCGGCCGTCGTTGGTGTTCTCCATGTTCTGCATCTCGGCCTTGCGGATGCCGAGCTTCTCGATGCAGGCG
>JBEBCX010000011.1:0-11780 GCA_041157425.1 Cyanobacteriota bacterium
CGCCCGAAGCTGATGTCGGGGTAGCGGCCCTGCTGCTCGCAGAAGTCGTTGAGCCGATCCAGAAAGGCCCGGTTGCTGGCGTAATCCTCAAATTCAACGCGCCGCTCGAGCCACTCCACCCGATCGGGTTTGGGGCGCGGATTCCACTGGTGCTCCATGGGTTTGACCTTACGCCGCCAGGCAGTCGGTGCGGGCGATCCCCAGGCGCTGGGCCCAGGCATCGGCGTAGGCGGCGTTGGCGGCCTGGGCGGCGGGATCGGTGCTGCCGAGTGGGTGGGGCATGGTGCCATTGATGGCTGCGTTGGTGACGCAGAACATCGATTTCTGGAAGCTCATGCAGATCTTCACCCGCACATCGCCTTCGCCGCGGGTGCGCTCGCGGTACCACTGGTGCAGCCGCTCCGGCAGGTGGCGGTACATGTCCTGCATCAGCAGGCTGGGGGGGATGCCGGCCCCCATGCTGGGGAGTGGATCGGCGTAGAGCGCCCCGTAGGTGAACTGGGCCTGGTCGGGGGAGATCTGCTGGGCCTGGGCGTTGAAGCTCACGGTGCCCAGGAACGGCATGCCCCGCAGGAACACCGCCTCCACGTAGGGCACCGCCACATCCACCAGGAAGGTGAGCCCCGCCTCCGGCGGCAGCACCCAGAGGGTTTCTCCGCCGATCTCCACGCCGTAGGTGATTGGGTTGGCGGCGGCGGCCACCAGGCCGTCCTTGATGAACTCCACCACCGCGGGGATGCTGCGGACCCGCCCATCCGCTTCGGCGGCGGCCAGATCCAGGAACAGATCGCTCATCACGCGCCAGAACTGCCCCAGGGCATGGGTGGTGGCGGCGGAGCGGATCAGCTCCGGCAGGAAGCCCGGGAAGAGGGGGTTGAGCAGGGCCAGCAGCGGGTCGCGGCGGCGCTTGGCGGCGATGATCCGGCGGCAGTTGGCGGCGAAGGCCTCGGAATCCAGGTAGGCATCCATGCCGCCGGTGGCATGCCAGAACATCGCCTTCTGGCAGTACTCGGCGTATTCGAAATTGATGCGGTCGTGGTTGAGGTGGCGCCAGATCTTGGCGGGGCTGAGGTCGCCGTCGAGGTATTTGAAGATCGGAACGGGATTGAGGAACTGCTGCTCCGCCTGGTAGATCAGGTTGATGCTGTAGGCGTCGAGCACCTCGCCGTAGCTCTTGAGCACATCCACCACCTCCAGCAGGTGATCCGGGGTGTCGCTCAGCAGCGTTTCACCGGCCAGCAGGCGGCGTTGCACCTCCTCCCGGTGGATCGAGAGGTTGGCCTGAACCAGCTCGGCGGGGATGATCGGCATCTCAGCTCACTCCCCCCGGCATGGCGGTGATCGCGGCCAGGGCGGTGGTGGCCACCTCGCTGATGCGCCCCAGGCTGCTGGGCACCACCCCGAGCAGCACCACCCCCGCCGCCAGGGCGATGGCGGGGAAGGTTTCCCGCGGCGCCACCGGCGCCAGCTGCACATCGAGGCGCGCATCCTCCACGGGATCGCCGCTGGGGGGGGTGATCGCCAGCCGGCCGAAGAAGGCGCGGTTCACCAGCAGCAGGAAGTACACCGCCGTCAGGCCCGAGCCCACCATCGACAGCAGCGTGGCCAGGGGGAACACGTTGATGCTGCCGCGGAACACCAGGAATTCGGAGATGAAGCCCGCCATGCCCGGCAGGCCGGCGCTGGCCATCACCGCCACGATCATCAGCGTGCCGGTGAACGGCAGGCCCTTCTCGGGGTTGAGCAGGCCCCGCAGCACCTCCAGGTCGCGGGTGCCGGTTTTGCGGTACACGATCCCCACCAGCAGGAACAGCAGCGCCGAGATCAGGCCGTGGCTCACCATCTGGAACACCGCCCCCAGCAGGCTCACGGGGGTGTCGGCGGCGGCGGCCAGCAGCACATAACCCATGTGGCCCACGGAGCTGTAGGCCACCATGCGCTTCATGTCGGTCTGGGCGATGGCGGCCAGGGAGCCGTAGAGCACCGAGATGGCGGCCCAGATCGCCAGCGCCGGGGCCAACTTGGCCCAGGCCTCCGGGAACAGCTGCAGCCCGAAGCGCAACATGCCGTAGGTGCCCAGCTTGAGCAGCACCCCCGCCAGCAGCACCGACACCGGCGTGGAGGCCTGGGTGTGGGTGTCGGGCAGCCAGTTGTGCAGGGGCACCAGCGGAATCTTGATGCCGAAGCCGATCAGCAACGCCCCCAGCAACCAGAGCTGGCCGCCCATGGCCAACCGCTCACTCACCACCGGCGTGAGGCTGAAATCGACGCTGCCGGTGAGCAGGGCCAACCCCAGGAAGGCCCCCAGGATCAGCATTCCGGAGATGGCTGTGAAGATCAGGAACTTGGTGGCGGCGTAGGCCCGGTTGACCCCGCCCCAGACGGACACCAACAGCCAGAGGGGAATCAGTTCCAGTTCGTAGAACAGGAAGAACAGCAGCAGGTTTTCCGCCAGGAAGGCGCCGTTCACCGCACCGGTGATCAGCAGCAGCATCGCGAAGTAGATGCGCGGGCGTTTGTCGATGTCGCGGGTGATCACCGCCGACACCAAGGTGAGGCCGCTGTTGATCAACACCAAGGGCAGGGAGAGGCCATCGATGCCGATGGCGTAGTCGAGGCCGATGCCGGGCACCCAGGCGTGGTGTTCCTGCAGCTGCATCCCGGCCAGGGATGGGTCAAAGGCCCAGGCCACCGCCAGGCTCACCCCCAGCTGCAGCACCAGGATGGCGATGGTGATCAGGCGCAGCCGTGAGGGGCTGGGGCTGCCCGGCCAGAGCAGCAGGGCCAGGGTCCCCAGGAAGGGGATCAGCAGCAGCAGGGAGAGCAGCATCGCGTTAGCCCACCCCCCGCAGCACCTGCAGCCCGCCCAGCAGCAGCACGATCGCCACGATCAGGGTGAGCACGTAGCTCTGCAGCTGGCCGCTGACGCTGAGCTTGAGGCCCTCGGCGGTGGTGAGTGAGAGGCGGCCCACCCCATCCACCAGGCCCTTCACCACGGTGATGTCAAACCAGCGGGTGAAGCGGGCCAGGCCCGCCACCGGGGTCACGATCGTGCGGCGGTAGATCTCCGGTGTGTAGAAGTCGTAGGCGAGCAGGTCCTGCAGCACCCGCACGGTGGGCAGGGTTGAGCGCGACCAGAACTGGTCCTGCGGCAGCAGGGCGCCGATCACCAATCCCGCCAGACCGCTGGCGGCCACCGCCAGGCCCACCGGGAGAGGGAAGGAGGCGATGCCGGGCACCGGGTCGATGCGCTGCATGATCCAGGGCAGCAGCACCACGATCACCGTGAGGCTCACCATCGGCAGGGCCATCAGCCAATTCACCTCGGGGGTGCGTTTGGTTTTGGGCAGCACCGGCCCCAGGAACACCGAGCGGTAGATGCGGGTGGCATTCACCGCCGTGAGGGCATTGGTGAGCAGGAACAGGGCGGCGTAGCCCGGGGCCAGTTGGCGCAGGTTGTCGATCACCAGGCCGTAGCACCAGAAGCAGCCCAGGGGTAGCAGGCCCACCAGGCCGGCGCTGCCCACCAAACACGCCAGGGAGGTGGCGGGCATGCGGGTGCCCAGGCCCCCCAGCTCCGACAGGTCTTGGCAGTTGGTGGTGGCGATCACGCTGCCCACCCCCATGAACTGCAGGGCCCGGGCCAGGCCATGGGCAAACAGCAGCAGCAGCGCCAGGCCGGGCATCTGCAGGGCGATGGTGATGAACACCAACCCCAGGTAGGAGGTGGTGGAGTAGCTGAAGGCGCGTTTGAGGTCGACCTGCGCCACGGCCACCAGGCCGCCGCCGATGGCGCTGATCGAGCCCACCACCAGCAGCACGGTGGTGGCCAGGGGCGAGAGGGCCACCACCGGCATCAGCTTGAGCAGCACGATGGCGCCGCAGGTCACCACCACGGAGTTGCGCAGGATGGAGGCGGGGTTGGGGCCCTCCATGGCCTCATCCAGCCACAGGTGCATGGGGAACTGGGCGCACTTGCCCATGGGGCCGGCGATCAGGCCCAGCCCCAGCAGCGTGCCCGCCAGGGGGCTGATCAACTGCTCGGCTTTGGCCTTGGCCGCCCAGGCGTAGAGGTCGGTGAATTCCATCGAGCCGGCCCAGGCGGAGAGGGCCACCACCCCCATCAGCAGCGGCACGTCCCCCACCCGTTTGGTGAGGAAGGCGTCGCGGGCGGCCGTGACCACCAGTGGCTGGGCATACCAGAACCCCACCAGCAAATAGGTGGAGAGGGTGAGCATCTCCAGCAGGAAATAGCTCATGAACAGGTTGCTGCTCAGCACCACCCCGCTCATGGCCCCCTCGAAGAAGCCCACCAGGGCGTAGAAGCGCGCCAGCGACCACTCCTTGTCCATGTAGCCCAGGGCGAACACCTGGCACACCAGGCTCATGGTGGTCACCAGCTCCAGCGCCGCCAGGTTGGTGAGCGAGAGGTCGAAGCCGATGCGCAGGTTGAGGTCGGCCGCCTGGAACCAGGCGAAATCGAGGTGCTGCGGGCCGATGCTGGCCACCTCCCGGATCACCAGGCTGCCGTGCAGCACCGCCAGCAGGGTGACCAGCAGGTTGAGGTAGGCGGCGGGGCGAGGGCCGTTGCGCTTGATCCAGCCCGTGGCCCAGGGCAGCGACAGCAGCATGCCGCTGAAGCCGTAGACCGGCACCAGCCAGATCAGCTGCAGCGGAAGCGGGAGGGCGGCGCTCAAAAAGGGGGAACCGGAGAAGGGGCTGCCCCGATGGGGCAGTCGGGGTGCGGAAGTCGGCGGACTCTAGGCAGCGGGTCCCCTGTCTCGACAGGCTTTCTGGGGGATTGTGATCTGGCTGGCCAAGGGGTTGGTTTGGGGGCCAGCCTCAGAAGCTGGCCCGGCCGCCGTAGCGGCGGTAGCCGCGGTTGCGGCGGCCCCCCAACTCCTGGAGCCAGGCCTCCAGATCGCGGCTGTGGTGCTGCTCGTCCTCCAGCAGGGCGGCAAAGAAATCGCCGTTGCTGCGGTCGTTGATCAGGGTGCAGAAGCGGCTGGCTTGGCTGTAGTGGTCCACCAGCTGCTGTTCCAGCTCGGCGTTCTGCTCCAGCAGGCCCACCAGGTCGCCGGCGTGGGTGGCGGGCTGCAGTTGGGAGGCGGCCGGCGCCACCCCCAACGACAGCATGCGTTGCACGATCCGTTCCGCGTGCTGCAGCTCCTCCACC
This sequence comes from Cyanobacteriota bacterium, assembly GCA_041157425.1. Lineage (GTDB taxonomy): Bacteria > Cyanobacteriota > Cyanobacteriia > PCC-6307 > Cyanobiaceae > Vulcanococcus. Next base: position 5,177 of record JBEBCX010000011.1, read on the forward strand.
GTTTCGCTGCGGAAGCGGTCGGCGGAGGCCTGATCACCCCAGAGCTCCACCAGGGATGCCTGGGTCATGTACTGCTGAACAGCGGTGAGCTCAAGGCTCAGGGCGCGGCCCAGATCGCCCAGGACGCGCGGATGAACGGCGTCCATGGTCATCAGGCGCGGCGGGTCTTGGTGCCGGCCAGGGCGGGCTCCACTTCGCTGTGGGGGCGGGCAATGATGTGGGCGGCCACCAGGCCGTCGCCCACGCGCTCGCAGGCATCGGCGCCGGCGCGCACGGCGGCATTCACGGCGCCGGTTTCACCGCGCACCATCACGGTGACGTAGCCACCACCCACGAATTCGCGGGCCACCAGCGACACCTCGGCCGCTTTGGTCATGGCGTCGGCGGCCTCAATGGCGGGCACCAGACCGCGGGTTTCGATCATGCCGAGGGCGATGCCTTGTACGGAGGAAGCCATGGGGGAGGTGCTACGGGATGAGGGGGGACGGGTGGCGCCACCGCCACCGGTGCTGCCACCGCCGGCGGCCTTGCGGGCGCTGGTGGAGGCGGCGGTGCGGGTGGTGGCCGGCTTGCGGGCCGGGGCGGCCTTGGCGGTACTCGCCTTGGTGGCCACGGCCTTTGACGCCACGGCTTTGGAAGCCACGGTTTTGGCGGTCACCGTCACGGCCGGGGCCGGTGCGGCGGCGGGGGCCGGCGCGCTGGCGGGTTGGGCCGCGGCAGCGGGGATGGCGGTCACCGGGGTGACCGGCTTGGCGGCGCTGCGGTTGGCGGGGGTGTTGGGAGTGGCCATGACGGGAATGGGCGGAGCCCGGAGGTGATCGCTGAAGAACGGAACGGGGAGGAGATCCCTTATCCGTCAGGCGACCAGTGGTCGATGATGCCGCCGATCGTCAGATCGGTGAGCAGGTCGCCGTTGCCGGTGGCAAAGCGGGCGGCGGAGCCGCTGGCGGTGAACACCCAGTTGCCCGGGGAGGCACCCACCGGGTCGCAGGCCACGTTGAGCTTGCCCTTGGGGGTGCGCAGCACACGCAGGTTTTGGTGGGCGAAGCCCGGCACCCGGTTGGTGCACACCAGCGAGCCCATCACCTGCATGATTTCCATCAGCCGGCCCCCCCAGCGGGTTTGGCGGGGTTGGCGGTGGGGTTGCCGGCGGCCATCTCCTTGGCGGCCTCCGGATCCCAGTGGTCGATGATCCCCACGATCGTGAGGTCGCTGGGGTACGACTTGCTGCCGGCGGCCTCCCGGGCGGCGGAGCTGCCCACGCAGATCACCCAGTCGCCCGGGATGGCGCCCACGGCATCCACCGCCACCTTCTGGGTGCTGCCATCGAGCACCACCTGAAGGTGCTTGTGCTGGAAATCGGCGATGCGATTGGTGGAAACCAGCGGTTTCAGCACTTTGCAGATCAACATCTCAGTGCCCGCCTCCGGTGTTGAACGTGATTGAGGAACTTACGGTCTCGGCCGGGACATGCCGGTCGCGATCCCGCACGGTGAGCAGGGTGTGCAGCAGCCCCTGCTGGCAGAGGTCGCGGTAGCGCGCCTCGATGGCGGTCTTCACCCGCCCGCAATGGGCGATGGCCCGCTCGCGGGCGCCCGGCACGGCGCCGTGGTAGTCGAACCGCAGCACCACCGGAATCGGCAGCCCGCGCGACACGTTCAGACCACTGAAGATCTTCACGCCCACGTCGAGGTCGGGTGCGCCTTCCTCCACCGTGTCCATGTAGGCGAAGTAGGTGAGGTTGCGCAGGTGCACCTCCTTGAAGCCGATGCCCACGCCGATGAAGCGCTCGGCGTGGCCGAAATCGCTGTAGCTGCCGCCGTGGTACTGGCGCACGTAGTCGATCTGGGAGAGGTTGTGCTCCAGCAGCCGGGCCACCAGGCGCACCATGCCGGCATCGGGGCTGGCGGCGGCGGCCCCCTGCACCAGCTCGGTCAGCCGCTGGCGGGCCTGGTCGGCGTTGAGGGAGCGGGTGGCCTCGTACACGTCGCGGGCGTCGAGCCAGGTCTCCAGGTCGGTGGTGCCGTCGGCGCCGGGCACGTGCACGCGGATGGCGTCGGTGTCGGTGTCCATGCCGATCAGCAGCAGATCCACGGAGGCACCGCAGCAAAAGCTGTTCTCCACCGCCTGCTGGAAATCCTTGAGGCGCTGCAGCCCCTGGGCGGCGGCGGCTTTGTCATCGCTGCCGTGGGCGGCGCAACCCTCGTGGCAGGGATCCTTGGAGCTGAAGTGATACACCACCACCTTCAGGTAGCGGGTGTCGCTGTGGGCGGGGTTGGGCAGGCCTTCGCGGTAGCGGCGGTGCTCGGTTTTCACCCAGCGGTCCACCGTGTTCTCCACATCGAACATGGCGCCGGCATGGGAGCGGCGGCGCACGGAGCTGAACGGCAGGCGCAGGGCGTAGGCGATGGCATGGGCCAGGCGACCGTCGGCGCAGGGGGTGATGTCCAGCAGATGGAAGCCGCAGTCGAGCAGGAAGGCATCGAAGGCGTCGGCATCGGCGCTGCCGGCCTGTCCCGCCAGGGGATCGTCGTTGTAGAAGGCGAGGCTGGTCTGCTCGTAGGCCTCAAACACGCACCAGGCGAACAGGGTTCGCATGTCGAGTTGGCTGGTCCAGGCCTGCTCGAGGATCGGCAGTGGCAGCTCGTGGCCGAGTTCGGCCAGGGCCAGCCGCTGGGCTTCCGCCACAAAGTCGCCTTCGTGCTGCAGGGCTGAGAGCCGCTTGAGCACCGGCACGATGCGGTCGAAGGCGCCCAGGGTGCGCTGCTCGTAGGCCCGCAGGGCCGCATTGGCCTGCCCGTTGCTGAGGGGATGCAGGCCGGCGCCGCCGCGGTGGCCAGCGGGGCGGATCACCACCGGCGAGGCCACGGGCCGCACCCGCTTGGAGAGGCCCGACACCGGGTTGAGCGGTGTGGGCATCACGGCTGGGGGTGCCGTGGGGGTAGGCGCCGTGGGTGTGGGGGCGCCCAGCTGCTCAGCGGCCGGTCGACGTCGCGGTGCCGTTGGGGCCAGGGGCCGCTCAAAATTGGCGGGACGTCGACGCATGCTTCAGGGCCTCAGCCGCGGGCCCCGCCGGACACCGTGATCAGGGAGCCCTGGTCGGTGCTGCCGCTGGAGCCTGTGATTTTGTTGTTGGGGGCGGGGATTTCGTCGTTGCGCTTGCGCTGGAAGCCGGGCATGGCGCCCATGGGGCCGACGCGGGTGGGGTTGCGGCGGCGGGCGGAGCGGCCCTCGGTGCCGGTGACGCGATCGCCACGGTCCCAGTCGTCGCCGGTGATGCGGGAGCCGTTGCCCTCGCCGGTGACGCGGGAGACGGGGCGCTGGTCCTCGTCCATGCTCACCGGTGCCGGCTCGATGGCGGGGCGGCGGTCGAAGCGAAACTGCTCAGTGCCGGTCACCTTGCCGGTGGCCATGTCAAAGGGGCCGGTGATGCGGCCGCCGTGCTCGTAGGTGCTGCCGGTGACGCCACCGGTGGTTTCGCGCTGCACCTGGGCGGCGCGGGCCGGCGACTGCACGCTGAACTGCTGCCAGGCGGCGGCGTTCAGGGGCTGGGGAAAGTCGGCGCCGCGGCTGGGGGCGGTGCCACAGGTGGCGGCCTGCTGGTCGGCGCCCACGTAGGGGGTGCCGGTGACGTCCTCACAGGCGCCGCGCTCGGCGCCGGTCATCACACCGCCGATGCCGGGCTGGATGCCGGTCATGCGGTTGGCGTTGCGCACGGGGGTGCGCTCGCGGGTGGCGCGCACGGCGTTGGTGTTGCAGAAGTCGCCGGGCTGCTCAAGGCCGGCATAGGGGGTGCCGGTGACCACCTTGCAGGTGCCGGGCTCATCGCCGGTGACCTTCTCGCTGCGGCCGGTGCGGGTGCCGCTCACCACCTGGTTGCGGTTGGTGATGCTGAAGCCCACCTTGGCGGCCTCGGGGGCGGGGCGGGTGCCGCAGAAACCTTCGAACTGCTGGCTGCCGATGTACTCGTCGCCGGTGATGTTGCGGCAGCTGCCGGGCTCATCGCCGGTGACCTGCTGGCTGCGGCCCACGGCGGTGCCGGTGACGCCGGTGCCCCGCAGGGTGTTGAGGCTGCTCACCTTGGTGGGGGCGCGGCCGGCGGCGGGGGCTTCGGCACCCAGGTATTGGTCGCCGGTGAGCTGGCGGCCGGAGCCGGGCTCATCGCCGGTGACCTTTTCGCTGCGGCCCACCAGCACACCGCTCACGGCCTGGCCGCCGAGGGTTTGGCTGCGGCCCACCTTGCGCACCGCGGGGGTGCTGCCACCGCAGTAGGCGGCGGACTGGTTGGCGGAGATGTACTCGGTGCCGGTCACCGACTTGCAGGTGCCGGGCTCATCGCCGGTGACCTTGTCGCTGCGGCCCACTTCGTTGCCGGTGACCCGGTTGCCGTGGCTGGTGGCGGTGACGCGCACCTTGGCGGGCTGCACCGGAGCGGCGGGCTGGTTGCCGCAGAAGGTTTGGAACACCTCGGCGCCGAGGTATTCGGTGCCGGTGATGGTGCGGCAGGTGGCGGCCTCGTTGCCGGTGGTCTTCACCGAGCGGTTGGCCTGGGTGCCGGTGACGGTCTGGCCGGCGAGGGTTTCACTGACGCCCACCTTCCAGGCGGCATCGGCGGCGGCGGCCTGCTTGGCGCCGTGGCGGTTGGGGCCGCTGGGGCGGGTGCCGCTGTTGCGGGGGGTGCTGGCGGCGCCGGTTTTGCTCTTCAGCTCGCGCACCTTCTGGGAGAGCTCACGGGCACTCAGATCAGGGTTGATCTGGCGGGCCACGGCGGCGGCGCCGCTCTTGGAGGTGCTGCTGGCGGCTTTGCCGCGCTTGCTGAGGGCCTCGCGGCGGGCGAGCACCAGGGCACGGCTGGGGTTGTGCTGGGCCGAAGCCTTGCGGGCGGTGGCGCGGGCGGGGCTGCTGCCGCCGCTGCGGCTGCTCAGCGAGAGGCTGGCGCCCGCGCTGCGGGTGGGCTTCTCGGGGGTGGGGGCGGCTGCAGCAGCCGGCTCGGGTGCTGCGGCGCTGGCCACGGGGGTGGTGACGCCCAGGTCGCTGCGGGTGCGGTCCTTCGAGGTGTTGGCGCGCTTGCCACCGCGGGAGAGGGCTTCGCGGCGGGCGAGCACCAGGTCGCGGCTGGGGTTGCTGACGCGGCGGGCGCCCGAGCTGCGGGGGGCCGAGCTCGGCGCACTCAGGCTGCGGCTGGCGCGGGGGGCGGGGCTGGGCGCGGGGCTGGCATCAGCCGTGGGCGCCGCGGTGGCCACCGGGGTGTTGGTGCGGGTGGGTCGGGCGTCGGTGGAGCTGCGCACACGACTGGAGCCCGTGCTGTAGCGGCTGGCAGCTTTCTTTCCGCCATCGGAGAGGGCCTTGCGGCGCTCCAGGGCTGCTTCGCGACTCGATTGTGTGGCCATGTCCGCCCGACGTAAAAGTTCTGGGGGTTGCCGTAGGGGCCAACTGGGCGGGTGACGGGATTCAGAAAACGAATCCAATCCAGGCCCGTTGGTGATCACCTAGGCAGCGATGAAAGAGGTGTGGTCCCGACAAGGTCGGGACCACCATTTGGATGCAGAAGGAGCTGAAATCAGCGGCCTTCGAACACCACGAAGCAGGCACCCTGGCTTTGGGTGTAAGCGTCGTAACCCACCAGACGCACGTGGTGGTCGGGGTAGGCACGGTGACAAGCTTCGAGCTCGTTCACGATCACGCTCAGGTCCTTCTCACCGAAGAAGGGGAGCTTCCAGTACGACCAATAGGTGGCCATGGAACGGCTGGGGTGCACGTGCTCAACGAGCGGGCTCCAACCCTGGGCAATGATGTAGGCGATCTGGTCGTAGATCTCGTCCTGGGTCATCGGCGGGAGGAAGCCGAAGGTCTCCAGGGTGGCGACTGTTTGGTAGTCACCCACGGTGCTCTTGAAAGGCATGGGGTTCCTTGAGGTGGATGGATTGAATGAACCCGATTCAGGGATGCCCGAGGCATCCCCCCAATCGTGTTCGTCGATGACTCAACCGACGATCAGTTGACGTCGAGCTTGTCGACGGTGTCGAACTCGAACTTGATCTCCTTCCAGGTCTCGAGGGCGATGGCCAGCTCAGGGCTGTGCTTCGCGGCTTCCGTGAGGATGTCGCGGCCTTCGCGCTCGATTTCGCGACCGGCGTTGCGGGCCTTGACGCAGGCCTCGAGGGCCACGCGGTTGGCAGCAGCACCAGCGGCAGAACCCCAGGGGTGACCGTGGGTACCACCACCGAACTGGAGCACGGAATCGTCGCCGAAGATGCTCACCAGGGCCGGCATGTGCCAGACGTGGATACCGCCGGAGGCCACGGCGAACACGCCGCCCATGGAACCCCAGTCTTGGTCGAAGAAGTTGCCGCGGCTGCGATCTTCGGGAACGAAGGATTCACGCAGCTGGTCGATGTAGCCGAGGGTCGACTGACGGTCGCCTTCGAGCTTGCCCACCACGGTGCCGGTGTGCAGCTGGTCACCACCGGAGAGGCGCAGGCACTTGGCCAGCACACGGAAGTGAATGCCGTGCTTGGGGTGACGGTCGATCACCGCGTGCATGGCGCGGTGAATGTGCAGCAGCATGCCGTTCTTGCGGCACCACTTCGCCAGACCGGTGTTG